>JALYOR010000226.1 GCA_030856765.1 Verrucomicrobiota bacterium
GTAGGTGATAACGCTCACATTTTGATCCGGTCGGCTTGGTCTGATTGAGCGCGCCAAGCCGCGCGCGTTGTCGGTTCTCAGGTATTGGATGTCGAAACGCTGCCAGCTTCGCGGAGCGCCAGCCTAGCGGAGGAACTCGTTTGGTTCGGCCAGAGTAAACCCGGTCGTGTGCTCCGCGAAGTAGCGCAGCCAGAAGGCGTGCAGGAGTTGAAAGGCTGAAACGCTGAAATACTGAGACGCTGAAATGTAGCTTGGCGAAGATTTTGGCGTTGCGCAGATACCAGGCGGCGTTCAAGTCCGCGCCGGGCTGTTCCTTCTGGTCTCCGAAGGCGAGCAGGCCGTCGTAGAATTCGTCGTGATCCGCACGGACCTGGGCCGGCTCGTTCATCTGCGCGAGCAGGAGGCGGATGGGGGTGGTCTTTTGCGCTGCCTCCTGGGCACTTTCACTCTTTTCTCTATCTTCTCCTGCAGGCGATCGAGTGCCGCGGTCTGGTGATGAGCCTTCGCATAGGACTGCACTTTATCGAAGGGGAAGTAATCGATGGTATCGCTTTGTTCATCGATGGCATACACCATTTTCTGGCCGAGCCGATGGGCGAGGCGGTAGGCGATCTGCACGCGCTCGTCCGGGTTGGTGGTTAGTTTCTCGGGCGTGAAACTCCGTGTATTTCTGCGAGCTGTAATCAGGTCGATCGGAGAGCGCCTCGATCGCTATCCTGGTCGGCTTGAATTTCGCGAGACGCGCGGCGATGTCGTCGAGCTCCTGCTGACGATCGGGGGTGAGGACGTTCTCGGCTTTCATGTTGTGCAAATCCATCCCCGGATTGCCGAAGTGGTAGGTGCCGAGAATCATGATCTCAGCCGGGGCGGGCGTAAGGAGAGGAGGGGTCGGTCCGTGAATCTCGGCACTTTAGTCGCTGAACTGAGACGATTGGCCGAGGCCAGCCGAGACTCGCTTCGCGGCCTCAACCCTTCCGGTGCGCGCAGAACCACGTTGTCGAGGTGGGCGCCCTGTTGGTTCCCAGCTCGTCGATGAATGACGGGCGGCGCGGATGTGCTCTCCAGTCTGAGACGCTCGAAGCGATCTCTTCTCTGAGCGACCAGCGATGAAAAAAGCTAGTAACCCAGCTCTGATTTTCGGGCCGCAGCGGTCGGCAACGGATCTTTTTTTGTCTCGATCGGGCCCTGGCCGGACTCCTGGACGCGATGCGCTTCGACGGCGTTGAGCTCGATGTCCGCTTGAAATTCCGCCGGGACCTCGCCGTCGACGTAGATGGCGTGGACCGGGCATTCATCGACGCAGGCCATGCAATCGATGCATTCCTCGGGATGAATCACGAGTTGCGAGTCGACCTCATAAAAACAGGCGACCGGACAGACGACGACGCAATCGGTAAACTTGCACTGAACACACTTGTTGGTTACGACATGAGGCATGGCTAGAATTCGTTAGGCGTTAGGATTGAAAGCTGCGCCGCTGCGGCCGTCTTTCGGTTGAAAGACAGCGGAACCAGCCACGAGCACTTCGGATTGATTCCACCATCCACTTTTACTTCGCAGGTCGCCTCGAATTCCGCAATCATCTTTTGCAGCACGGGCAGTTTCTGGATCGAAGGCGGGATGAAAGCCTCTCCGCCAAAACCGGGATTCGCGGTCATGATCAGGTGGAGACCAGGCAACATGTCGGGTCAGACTCGAGATGGGCCTGGCCGGATTGAGCGCAAACCGGCCATCGCGCGCCGACGTTCAAAATCATGCCGCGCTCCGACCCGCCGCATCGTGCTCATCGACGTCACCAGTTGTAAGCTGCGGACAGGACGCCTCCCGCCCCGATCTCGGTCGCGTCGTTAGGCACGACCAGGTCGTTGAACAGGCGTCGCCCATCCTCTGGCTGTGTGCAGCGCGCTTGCGAGCTCAGAAAAACGAAGCGCAAATTGACTGGCGTGCTTATTCTCCTCCGGAGGGAAGTATGAAAATTGCAATCGCAGGCAAAGGCGGCAGCGGAAAAACAACCATCGCCGGAATTCTGACCCGGCTGCTCGCGGAACGAGGCCAGGATGTTTGGGCGATCGATGCCGATAGCAACCCGAATTTCGGCGTCACGCTCGGAATGTCGCCCGAGAAGATGAAGCAGGGCAAAGCGATGCCGTCGTCCATTCTAAAAGAAGTGATGGGCGCGGATGGCAAGAACACGGTGCAGCTCGCCATGCCGCCGCGGCAGGTGGCGGAGAGTTTCGGCCTGCCGGTGTCGGATCGAATCCGGCTCCTCGGGATGCACACGATCGAGCACGCCGGAGCCGGCTGCGCCTGTGGCGGGCACGCGCGCGTGCGGCATTTGCTCAGCGGGATTTTGAAAGAGGAAGGCGTCGTCACCGTGGTCGACATGGAAGCGGGGCTGGAGCATTTGAGCCGCGGGACTGATCGGCATGTCGATCTGTTGCTGGTCGTGACAGAGCCCTATTTCAAGGCATTGGAAACGGCGCGCCGCTGCACGGAACTGGCGCGCGAACTCGGCATCCCCAAGATCGTGGCGGTGGCGAACAAATACCGGAGCGAAGAGGAACTGACTGCGATCCGAAATTACGCCGAGAAACACGGCCTCGAACTGGTCGGGGAAATTCCCTACGACGAAGAAATTCAGCGCTCGGATGTGGCGGCGAAAGCGCCCCGGCTCGATGGCGGCGATGCCGCCGTGGGCGCGGTGCGCCAGATGGCGGATCGGCTCGCGATTTAAGCCGCCGCCCGACCGGGCCTTGACGCTTGGCAGTTTTCCAGAGTACGCTGGCCGAGTCGCTTAACTGATCGGATCTTCCTATGAAAAAAGTCTACGCCGCTCTCTTCGTCGGGCTCACCTCTCTTCCGCTCAGCACTTTTGCCTGTGGCGGCGGCGACTGTAGCGGTATGGAGTTGCCGCCCCCGCCGGCGCCGGTTCCCGGTCCGATGGAAAACCTGCTCGGGGTTCTCTCGAATCATGCCGGCTTGATGGCGGGCCTTGGCCTGGCGGCATTGATCGCAGCGCTGCTCGCGCGGACGCGCAAACTCGAAGGCGCCCAGCCCGCGGCTCCCACTTTCGCTGGGAACGCCTCGTAGCGTTCCGGTTCCCGGCTTATGTGTCTCGCCATCCCCGGGAAAATCCTTGAGACGCATCAGGAGCACTCGATGCGCATGGCGAAGGTACAGTTTGGCGGCATCAGCAAACGGATTTGTCTCGAGTACGTGCCGGAAGCGGAGATTGGCGATTACGTGCTGGTCCACGTCGGCTTCGCTCTCGCGCGGATCGATGAAGAGGAAGCCAAGCGGGTTTTCGAGATGCTGGAAACCATCGGCGGGCTCGATGAGCTGGACGATCCCGCGGACGCGCCTCCGCTCTATCGCCGGATCGAGCCGAGCGCTGCCGCTTAGGGGAGGGTTGTGTCGCAGCGTCGGCACGCCGCAATGGGCCGGCCTTCGCTTTCTACTTGACCTTGGAGCCAGGTCCAACGCGTAGCGTGTCGACAGGAAAGGAGGTGAGAGTAAATGGCATTTCAAGAAGGCGATAAATATCGTTGTCCCGATCCCGAATGCGGCTGTGAGATTCAAGTCACTAAAAGCGCCGCGCCGGGCAAGGGCGGTGATCAGAATCCGACCTGCTGTTGCGGGAAGGAAATGGTGAAGATGTAATCCTGCGACCGCGGCAGCGCCCGTCGCCAGAGCGTAGGCGCTGCCGTTGGTTTGTTGCCCTGTCGTTAGGCTGCGCCCCGTTCACGAACGCTCGGCTTGAGGTCGATCACAGGGGTGCCGTCAATCGCTTCCAGCGGAGGCGACTCTAACTTCGTGCCCGGATTGTGCGCAAGGAACGGCGGTTTGCAACCGCCGTGGGCGCTTACAAAGCGCCCTTCCTTGGCCGGCCTTCAGCGCATTCCCAAACTGATAATCAGCCATACGACCGGGGTCCTGAACGGTTGACAGATTTATCCGATAGAAGCAATCTCACGGTATGAAAATCTCGGTCGAATTGTCTGACGCTGAATTGCGCGATGTCATACGGTTCACGGGAGAAAAGCAGAAAGGGCCCGCCATTCGAAAACTGGTGGTGGACGCTCTGATGCTCCGGCGCCGGGCGGATTTCACCGAAAAGTTTTTGCAGGGCGAATGGTCGGCCGAACTGAAGGGCTTCGAGAAATTGCGCGCCCTCGATCGCAAAGACGCATGGCGACGGTAATCGAGACGTCGATGTGGGTTGATTTCTTTCGACCGAAAACGCCGCTCGCGGTGAAGAATCAGATCAAACCCTGGATCCTGCGCGGGGACGCGGCGCTTTGCGAACCGGTCGTATGTGAACTCCTGCGCAGCGCCGCCGCGCGCGAGCGTCCGCTCATCCAACGCCACTTTGACACCCTTCCGATGTTGCGCACTCCAGCCAGTCTTTGGTCAGAAGCGACCCGGCTGGGGCAAGACTGTTGCGATGCCGGACTGCTGTGGGAGCGCTTGATCTCTTGATTGCGACGGTCTGCCTGCATCACGGCGCGAGCCTCGTGACGTATGATGACGACTTTGCCGGAATTGGCCGGCTGGGCCGATTGCAGGCCCACGTTCTCGTGAGGGCGACTTAACCTCCGGCGAGATTGATGCTGGACTACGGCCTGCCGCTAGAAGTGCGGCGAAACGACTGTGTGACCTGCCAGCCGGGACGGCTATGTTGCGACCTGCCTTTAGGGTCTCCTGCTAAGTCTTCTCGATGAGCCGGCAAAATTCCGCCGCGCAGGTCGGGTTCTTATCCAGGTCGCGCTGCCAGAGGGCAAGGTTCTTTCGCAGGGCAGTGGAAAAACGCCGCATCTCGCGCAGCTTGCGCTCGGTTTCCTCGAGGGTCGCTGCGGCCATGGCGACGACCGAGCGGCAGCAGTCGCTCCGCCCGCGCAGGCGCAGGATGCGTTTGATCTCCGCCAGAGAAAAGCCTAACGACTGCGCTTTTTTGATAAAACGCAGTTGGGCGGCGGCGGCTTCATCATAGGTGCGATAGCCGTTCGCGCTCCGCGCCGGCTTGGGGAGCAGCCCGCAGCGCTCATAGAAGCGGACCGAGTCACGCTTGACTCCGGCGCGTTCGGCGAGCTGTCCGATGAGAAGTTTTTCGCTCATGCAACGCTATTTCTTCACCGTGCAGCAACACGTTTTCAGCGTTTGACCGGTCTGCTGGCAGACCAGCTTCTCGCCTTGCACGACACAGCAGCAGTGAGGCGCACCTTTCCCGGTCAAACCACATACGAAGGTCGGCGATTCCGCGGCAAAGGCGGCGGACGCGAAGACGATGGCAACGGCAGCAGCGAATGGAATTTTCATTTTCATGGGCTGACCCTAAACCCTGGACCCAGGTCTCAGGTCAAACCAGAAATTCCCCGAAACTTGAGTCGGTTTCGCTACTTCGTTTTCACGGCGTCGAAATTTTTCACGAGCAGGTAATTATGCCCGTCGTACTGGGTGACGGTGCCGTGCGCGGTAATCCAGTATTCGCCACCCGCACAACGGTTGGTGAACTTCTCGATCTCGGCTCGTTTCTCGTTAGGCAAAACGAAGACAATGCCGGGCTCGGTGCTCGTCTGGAGGACGATGTTGTCCGGCGCCTCGCCTGCTTTCCAGGTGCAGTAGCCGCACATCGCGCTCCCGCTCACTTCGACGTCGTCGCCGGCGGGCAGGAGAGTACCCCATTGCGGGAGCGGCGGGACTTTGCGGGTCTCGGTGACGGGCACAGCAGCGACCGGCGCGGGCTTTTTGCCGGCACGCCAGTGGTCGAAGGAAACCCCGGCGACAACTGCCACGATCATGGCGGCCAGCGCGATGAGGATAAGCTTGGTGGATTTCATGAACTGCGCTGTGCAGGGAAATCTTCGCGGTCAGCTTCCAGCCCGTCCAGCAATTTGCGCCACTGAGAGAGAACTTTTTTTGCAATCTATCGGTCAACAGTCTTGACCGGCCTCCGTGCGAGGCGCAGTCTAAAAATATGATATTGCGATTTCCACAATATCCATTGCCGGGAGCAAGCCTTCCTCGCGTCCGTCAGTCCTCCTGATTTGCACTTATGTAACCGAGGCAGCTGAAATTTATGAGCACCATTACCCTTGACGCGCCGCCGCCAATCGAAACGCAAGTCGGGAAGGTGGATCACTTCAGCAGTGCAGCGGAACGGGAGCGACAGGCCGAGCCGCAAGCAAAGAACGAGACGTTGCCGCTCGGGCCGCTCAAGGTGGTGCATGCGTTCTGGCTGGCGGGGATGAGTTGCGATGGTTGCTCGATCGCGGCGGTCGGCGCGACGGCGCCGTCGGTGGAAGATTTAATTGCAGGCACGATTCCGGGCGTCCCGCGTGTCGTCCTCCATCACTCGGTGCTTTCGGTCGAGTCGGGACACGAATTCATTCACAACTACGAGATGGCAGAGCGAGGCGAATTGGGCGCGCCGTACGTCGTCATCTATGAAGGCTCGATCGCAGACGAGCGCATCGCCGCCGCGACCGGCGGATATTTTTCGGCCATGGGTGCGCAAAAGATGCCGGATGGATCGAGCCAACCCATTCCGACGGCGAGCTGGCTGAAACGCCTCGCACCGGGCGCGGCCGCGGTCATCGCCGTGGGCACTTGCGCGACTTGGGGCGGCATTCCCGCCGCGGTCGGCAATCCGACCGGCTCGATGAGCATCATGGATTTTCTCGGGAAAGATTATCGCAGCGCCTACGGCTTGCCGGTGATCAACGTGCCCGGGTGTTCGCCGGTGGGCGATAATTTTACCGAGACGATCGCGTGCACGCTGCTCTTCCTGAATGGGCACGGGCCGCTTCCGGAATTCGATGAACTCGGCCGGCCGGCATGGCTCTTCAGCGAAACGGTGCACCAGCGCTGCGTGCGCGCCGGTTATTACGAAGAGGGCACCTTCGCGAAGAAATACGGCGAGAAGGAATGTCTGGTCGAGATCGGCTGCTGGGGGCCGGTGGTGCAGTGCAACATCACCTCGCGCGGCGCGATCAATCACATGGGCGGCTGCATGAACACGGGCGGCGTGTGCATCGGCTGCACCATGCCGGGATTCCCGGATCGGTTCTCGCCGTTCTACAAGAAACCGCCGGGCGCGAATATCTCCAGCGCGGGCTCGAAGGTGCTCGGGACTTTCATGCGGCCGCTGCGCAAGATTTCGATGGAATACCTGAACCGCGAGACGCGTTGGGTGAAGGAGAACCATGTGCCGAGCGGCTGGGGCCACGTGGAAAATCCAGGGCCGATCATGGGCCTCGTGCACAAGCTTTACATTAAATATCAATTCCTCGGCTCGAAGAAAACCTGGAAGGCGGAGTAATCGGAGGCGCGGCTTCTCTTATATGTACTGGACCATCGGATTCATCATTAGCGGCGCGATCGTGCTGGTCGTGGCCTTGGTGCTCATCGTCATCCTTCTGGTGGCGCGGAAGATTCGGACGCTGGCGGGAGATGCTTTGAGCGTGGCTGGCGAAATCGAGGCGGCGACCAATTCCATCTGGGGCATCGAAGGCGCGAACGACCTTATCCGCGATACCGCGCGCGCGGCGAAATCAATCGAAGGCCGCGTTAAAGGCATCGCGGGCATCCTGGAGAAAGCATCATGACCCAAATGGACCCGCACATGCAGCAAATGTGGATTCTTTCACTCGTTCTCGCGGTCGTGGTCGTGATCGTGGTCGCGACCGTGCTCGAGCTGATCATCCGTACGGCCGGCGGGATTGATGAGCTCGTTCATTCCATCTGGATCGGCGGCAAACGGATCGCGGGCAACACGGTTACGATCGCGTTGCTCAATGAGACAAACGTTCTCGCGGGCAAAATTCTCGGCTCCGCGAGCGAGATCGCGAAAGCGTCTTCGAAGATTCGGCAACTGACGACAGGAGGCAGCGTATGATGACTTTGCTCGTGACTCTCACCTGCCTGGCGGCGGTGCTCCTGCTCGTGGTGGTGGCGGTCAACGTCATCCGGATCAATCGCGCCCTCTTTTCCATCGGCGGCACGCCCACCAGTTGGCTGGCGAAGATTCGTTTCGGCCTGCGCGCAATCGAGACCGAGACCGGGCAGCTCGCCCCGTTGGTCACTAATTTAAACACCGGCCTCGGCGCGCTCGATGGCGGGCTCCGTCAGGTGGAGCAGGATTTGCAGGCGGCGGTGACCGCATTGCGAGGAGGAAAATCATGACACCGGCATATTGGATTTGGGGAATCACGCTCGGCATCATCACCTTTGTGGTCGTTCCGCTTGCGCTGCATTTGCTCCATCGCACGCTGAAAGCCGCGATGTCGATTGAGCGTTACGCGCGCGAATCGCTCACCGCCGGCGTCGGGATTGCGAATAACACCGCGGCCATTCCCGCGCTCGAAGCCACGCTCGCCACCGCGGGCTCACTCGTGGAAGCGACCAAACTTTTGAAAGCACGCGCCGACGACATCGGCGGGATCGCGGTCGATATGGTCGCTTCGAAATAACACGCCATGATCTTCAATATTCTTGTCTGGTGGACGCTCGGGTTGACGGTCGCGATCGTGCTCGCCCTCGCCGGTTACCTCGTGCCGGTCGCTTATTTCCTGGCCCGGACGGCCGGGCATCTCACCAAACTGGTCGGCGGCTTGAAAGCGGTGCGCGACAATGCCGCGCCGCTCACCGGTCACCTGACTGCTCTCGGCGGCGGGTTGACCGTGCTCCGCGACGAACTGCAAGCCGTGGATAATCGCCTCGGCGACGCCGCGGAAATCCTGGGCCGCTGATCTGACGAAACACTTATGTGCTTTAAAAATTTACCGATCGATATCGATGCCCAGGGACGGATGACGTTGCGCGATGACGCGCCGGGGGCTTTCGGGCTCACCGGACGGGCGCCGCATAATCCCGGCCCGAAACCGCTCAGCGAAGCGCAAATCCACACGCTCCTGGCCAAGAACGGATACATCAAGGATGTCGATTTCGATCCGGTCACCCGCGTCGCCGGCGCGCTCGCCTTTCACGCGGTCGCCGATTTGAAAGAGAAACGCGTCCTCACCGGCAACTCGATGGCCACGCTCTTCCGCGGCTACGAAGTGATCATGCTCGGACGCGATCCGCGCGACGCCATTTTCATCACCAGCCGCGCCTGCGGTGTGTGCGGCGGTGTGCACGCCGTCGCTTCCTGTCTCGCAATCGAGATGGCGATTGGTGTCGTTCCGCCGCCGCTGGGCGTGATCGCGCGCAATCTTCTGCTCTCGATGGAGTTCAACTACGATCACCCGCTTCATCTCTTCCTCCTCGCGGGTCCGGATTACTCCCGCATGATCGTCGAGCAGACCAATCCCGAAGTCTGGGATCGCGCGAAGACCTACCGCGCGCCGGGCCGCGACTGGCACGGCTACGACACGATCGGCGCGATCATGGAGGACTTGAATCCGCTCACCGGAAAGCTCTATGTCGAGGCGCTCCACATGACCCGGGTCGCGCGCGAAGCCTACGTCGTGCTCGGTGGCAAATATCCGCATCCGCAAACGATCGTGCCGGGCGGCGTGAGCACGACGATTTCGCTGCAGACGTTCAACGAGTTCTACGTGCGCCTGCAAAAATTCTTCGACTACTCGAAGAAGGTGATCGCGATCTGGGACGACCTGACGGAGTTCTTCTACGAGGTTAACCCGGCCTACAAACATTGCGGCGAACGCCCGGCCCACATGATCGACCCCGGCATTTGGGACGATCCCGAGAGTTACGATTCCACCTACACGAATTGCGACAGTTGGGGCGACAAACGCTGGGCCACGCCGGGCGCGATCGTCGACGGGAAGCTCGTCACGACCCGCCTCACCGCGCTCAACGCCGGCCTCGAAGAATTCATCGATCGCTCCTACTACGAGCCATGGGAAGGCAAGCGTTTCGCGACCGATCCGAACGGCAACCCGCTCAGCCCGCATCATCCCTGGAACAAGGAAACAAAAGCGAAACCGGGCGGTCAAAATTGGAAGGAGCGTTACTCGTGGTCGACCTCGCCACGCTGGGATCGCCAGACAACGGAAGCCGGTTGCTACACGCGCCTCTGGACGACCGCGGCCGCGCAGAAGATCCGCCCGAACCCGTTCATCGAATCCACCGGGCACAGCTTGAAGATGATGCTGCCCAAAAGCGCGATGCCCGAGCGCCAGGTGGAATGGAAAATCCCGCCGGTCTGGAACGCCTTCGAACGAAATCGCGCGCGGGCCTATTGCATCGCCTTCAACGCCACCGTCTCGATGAACGACTGGCTGATCGGCCTCAACCTTCTCAAACAGGGAAAAACGGAAGTCTCCACGCCGTTCGAAATTCCGAAGAAGGGGAATCAGATCGGCGTTGGTTTCTGGGGCGCGGGCCGCGGCTGGCTCACCCATCACCTCGAACTCCAAGACGGCCACGTCGCGAACTACCAGATCGTCACACCCTCCACGATCAACGCCTCACCGCGCGATCCGTGGGATAACCCGGGCGCCTACGAAGAAGCGGTCCTGAACACGCCGTTGCTCGAGACTTTTACGGACGAAAAGGATTTCAAGGGCGTCGATATCCTGCGCGCCATTCGGAGTTTCGATCCCTGCATGCCGTGCACCACCCACATCCACGCCGGAGACCGCGTCATCTCGCGCGAGATCAACACCTGCGCCTGCGGCGCGGATGAGGACGAGCACGAGCACAAACATTAGGAAGGTAGTGCAAGCTCCCAGCTTGCTGTTTCGGTAACCCGCAAGCTGGAAGCTTGCGCTACCATTGAACCTCATGCGCATGATCATCGACACGTAATGAATATGACGCCGCGGCTCCGCAAACTCGCGCTCTTCACGCACGTGACGTTTTCCGTCGGCTGGTTCGGCGCGGTTGTACCGTACCTGGCTCTCGCCGTCGCTGGCCTGGTCGGTCGGGATGCGCAGATCGTGCGCGCCGCCTATCTCTCGATGGAGTTGATTGGCTGGTTTGTCATCGTCCCCTTCAGTCTCGCGGCACTACTGAGCGGGCTTGTGCAGTCGTTAGGGACACCATGGGGATTGTTTCGGCATTGGTGGATCGTGGCGAAGTTCGGCCTGACGATCATGGCGGTGCTCGTCCTGCTGCGGCACATGACGGCGGTGAGCGACATCGCGCGTCTCGCGGCGGAAGCGAACGTGGCCGATGGCGAACTGCGGGCGCATGCGGTCGGGCTTTTGCTGCACCCGACCGGCGGGTTGCTCGTGTTACTCGCGGCCATGTTGCTGTCGGTCATGAAGCCTTGGGGGCTGACTTCCTCTGGTCGGCGCAAGGTTGCGCAGCCAGCCACGACTCGTCAGCGTTCCGAGGATTTCGCCGTAGCTCGTGAGCCGATTTTTGCGGTCGCGACGCCCCGCTGGCCGAAACTGATCAAGATTCACGCGATTCACGCAGTCGCCCTGCTCCTGCTCTTGCTCGTCGCATGGCACCTGAACGGCGGCGCCATGCCGCATCATTGATCCATGCGCACGATCATCGCCGGTGTCGGCTACATGAATCTGAGCGACAGCTCGGTCGGACCGCTCGCCATTCTCGAACTGAAAAAGGAATCCTGGCCTAACGACATCAAAATCGACGACCTGAGCTACGGCCCGATCTCCGTGGTGCACAATTTCGTGGAGGCTAATCCACGCTACGGGCGCATGATCCTCATCACCGCAGCCGATTTCGGCGCGGCTCCGCCGGCCATGCGCTGGCATCGCTGGCCCGCCATTCTCCCGCCGCCGGAAGAAATTCAGGCGCGCGTGGTGGAGGCGGCGACCGGCGTGATCGATTGGAATAATCTCCTCGTCATCCTGCAACAATTCGAGGTGCTGCCTGAGGAGGTTTACGTGATCGCGGTCCAGCCGGTGAAAACCGATTTCGGAATCGACTTGAGCGCGGGAGTGGCTGCGCTGCTCCCGGAAGTGTTGCGCGTCGCGCGTGAGCTCGCGATGAATGGGGCTGCCGAAAAACCGGAACCCGCCGCCGCCGCAACGGATCATGTCTGACAATCTCGCCACCCTTCAAGCCGAGGTCGAAGAAGACGCCGCGCGGATCGCGGAACTGGTCAAACATTTCGAAGAATCGAAGGAATGGGAGACGCAGGAAAAAGTTTTCGAGCTGCTGGCGCGGATCGATCACCTGCATCGCGCGTGCATCTGGCGCATCCACGAGGTCATGACCGAGCTGGGCGGGCAGGGCCTGGTCGATCGATTGCAAACGGATCCGGTAATCAAGACGCTCTTCATCCTTTACGATTTGCTCCCGCCCGATTCCCCGCACGCCGGTCCGGAACATCAGCCGCGCGATTTGCTCCCGTAGGCCATGCGCATCCTGATCGCTGGAGTGGGCAACGAGCTGCGCTGTGACGACGCGTTCGGCGTCGTCGTGCTGCAGGAATTGGAGAAATCGCTCGCGATCGAGGGCGTGGAATATTTCGAGAGCGGCATCGCCGGCATTTCGCTCGTGCAAAAGTTGATGGACGGCTTCGACGCTCTCATCATCATCGACGCGCTCGATCGCGGCGCACCGCCGGGAAAAGTCTTCGTGCTCGAGCCTGACGCCGAATCGCTCCGCAACCCGCCCAGCCGCCACGAAGCGACCGATCTGCATCAGGCCGATCCCGAAGTCGTCCTGCGCATGGCCGCGGCGCTGAACACGCTCCCGCCGCGCGCCTGGATTGTCGGTTGTCAGGCGCAGGACTGCGATGCGCTCGGCGCGCCGCTCACTGAAGCGGTCGCGCGCGCGGTGCCCATCGCCGTTGATCGCATTCGGCAAATCGTGCACACTCTGCGAAAGGAAAGCGCCTGTGAACCCGCCCGATAATCCCGAAGACACGCCGAAGGAAGGTATCGCCGCGACCGACGAAATCCTGCAGGTCATGTACTGGTTGCGCGGCGAGAAGATCGCGCAGGACGTGGCGGCGCCGGAATTGGCGCGCTGGGTGGCATTGGAGCCGGCGCAGATTTCGCCTCTACTGGAAGGGTTGGTTGAGTCGGGCTTGGTCGAGTACGTACCGGATCGCGACGTGCGCTACCGTCTAACAAGTTCCGGCGCCTTCGAAGGCGGCCGCCGTTTTGCCGATGAATTCGCGGAGATGATCAAGCCCGGCCACTACGAATGCAGCGATCCAAATTGCGATTGCCGCCAAACCGGCAATCCCGCGGATTGCGTGCACCAACATTGATCATGCGGAAAATCTTTGTCCTGCTCCCATTACTGGTCACGGCTTCGCTGGCCAACGCGCAGGAGTTGACGGCTGATCAACTGGTCGACAAATCGATCGCGCACGCCGGCGGCTGGGACGCCTGGATGAAGACGCGCTCGATTCAATTCCGCAAAACGATCGTGCGCTATGAGCCCGACGGGAAAGTGAAGGAGACGCGAGTGCAGTATCACAAATATCTCCTTCATCCCTCGCCGATGATGCGGATCGATTGGGAGATGAACGGCTCCAAAGGGATCATGATTAACGATGGCCGGACGGCGAAAAAATACGCCAACGGGAAAGAGATGACCGCGCAGGAAGAGATCAACTCCGCGCGCGGGAATACCTTTGGCTCGCACTACGTATTCTGCATGCCGTTCAAGTTGAACGATGACGGGACTCACTTGGAGAACGCGGGGATAACGACGCTGGCGGATGGCACCGTCGTGCAGAAGGTGCGCACGACCTATGTACAGGGCGCGGGCGACGCCGGTGGGATGCACACCTGGACTTACATGTTCGACCCACAGACCGGCCGACTCGCGGCCAATCACCTCGAATATGCTCCGGGCAAATTCGATTGGACCGAATACTTCGACGAAAAACCCGTCGGCGCGATGCTGCTCTCGACCAAACGCGTCGGCTACGGCGCAGATGCCAACGGCAAAGTCGGCCCGAAACGCTCCGATACGACTTACGACGAAATTAAAATCGACGTCGATTTCCCGAAGGACACATTCGAATTTTTAAAATAAGCCTTCTCGCCCATGGGAGCCGACGAACGCAAACCAAAATCGCCCTCCAACGTTCTGCCATTAACGGACACGGAGACGCGCCTGGCTGCGACGGATGAAATTCTTCAGGTGATGTATTGGCTGCGCGGGGAGAAAATCGCGCAGGAAGTCGCGCCGGATGATCTGGCGAAATGGCTCGGAATCGAAAGGCGCAGGATCGGCCCCCTCATGATGCAGTTGCTGGGAGCTCGCCTGGTGGAGCGCGTCGTGATCGACAGCGGAATCGAAGAAGGTGTGCCGCGTTTTCGCCTCACGCGCGGCGGGATTGAGGAAGGCCGGCGGCGCTTCACGGACGAGTTCGCTGATTTCACCAAGTCGCGCCACTTCGAGCACGGCGACCCCGCCTGTGACTGCGAAGATGTTGCCCGTTTCAGCGTCTCCTTGAAGAAGAGCCTCTTCCGGCAACTTGACGGGATGATCGAGGAAAAAGGATACGAAAATCGGTCGCTCGCGATCTCCGACATGATTCGCAACCATTTGGTCGAGCATTGGCAGGAGGTGGGAGAGTTTGCCGCCGTAGGCACCATCATGCTGGTCTATGATCCGCACGATGCGCAGACAAGCGCGGCTCTCGCCGCGCTCCAGGAGCAACATTTGGCCGCCGTCATCTCCACCTGCGCGTGCAGGTCGAGCAAGGCAGCTGGATCGAGATCCTGGTCGTGCGGGGTCTCGCGTCAGAGCTCAAAGGCCTGTCGGACCGACTAATCGGAACGAAGGGTGTGAAGCATGGCAAGCTCTCTCTGACCGTTCCTTCCGACGGCCTTGCTGATTAGGAAAAGGCAGTCGCCTTCGACCGAATAGCGGCCGGCCCGGCAGATCTCCACGCCCCAGCCCTTTTTCGTTGACCCGAGTATTACCGATCACTATTTCGGTAATACCAAATTGCCGCCCAACCAAAAGTCCTGCTCAGATTTGGATGCAGGCTCGCTGGAAAAACGCATTTCATGACACGTAAAACGCTCATCTTATCCCTCCTGACTGGTGTATCGACCCTTTCACCTGGCCTGCTCTTCGCGCAAGACGCGGTCACCAGCTCCGAACGAATTGTGTGACCGGTGCGGAAGTGGTGGAAAAGACGGAGCTATCGCCCAAGCAGGCAGCCGCTCCGGCTTCGGTTTCGGTCCTCAAATACACCGAGCAACAGAAGCGCAACGTGCGCGATTACACTGATCTCCTGCGCAACGTCACGGGCGTGGCCGCGAACAGCTTCGATCAAGGCGGTGTTGGTTTTGGTATCGCGTTGCGCGGATTCAGCGAGCGCAGCAATGGCGGAAACGCTGCCTATTCGATTGATGGCGTCCCGGTCAACTTCGGCAGCCATCCTTCTTCGAACGGCTACGGCGATCTCTTTCCGCTCATTCCTGAATTGGTCGACACCTTCGTGCTCGTCCGCGGTCCTTTTGATGTTCGTTTTGGCGCCTTCGATCTCGGCGGCTCGCTCGAAATCACCACTGTTGACGTGCCAACCAATGGACTGGAGCTCTCGATTGGAAACTTCGATTACTACCGCGGCCTGCTCGTTTATGGGCTGGGGAACGAGCACGTCAGCGGCTACGGCTCCATCATGACCTCTTCGTTAGGCGGGTATCGTGACAACTCCGAGATCCGGCAATTCAACACCTTCAACAAGATCCTGTTCCCGATGCTGCGCGGCACCGGTTCTTTCCGCGTCCAGGCCTACAACAGCGATTTCGGCGCACCGACCTATCTCAATCGTGATCTCCTCAACTCGGGCGCGCTCTCACCGACTGCGGCGGTAAACCCGACCGATGGCGGCAGCACTTCGCTGCAAAACTTCGTTTTCAATTACAAGGAAGAAGGCGACGAGCCCTTTGCCGGGACGGCGTATTTCGTCCACGAAAATTACAAACGCTGGTCGACTCGGACGTTCACGGTGCCGATCGATCCAAACGGCCCGGGGCAATTTCTCCAAGGTGACTTCCGCTTCGTTCTCGGCGCGTCGCTCGAGAAATATACCAAATGGGATCTGCCCTACGGAATGGCGGCCGGCTTGTTAGTGGGCGGCGGGATTCGTTACGACACGGTCGACAGCGAACAGTTCGCTACCATTCGCCGCAATCCAGTCAGCCCCACGGCGGATGTTAATTTCGAACAGGTCAATCCGTATACTTACCTGCAGCTCGACGTGAAGCCTGCCTCCTGGGTCAAGATCACCGGTGGCTTCCGCTATGATCATTTTTTCTATGATATCGAGGACAATTTCCGCGGTCTAAACGTCTCGCCAGATACGGGCTTCTTGAGTCCACGCGCGGGGATCAGCGTCTCTCCCTTCAAAGGCCTCGATTTCTTCCACAACTATGGACAGGGCTTCCGCCCGCCGAGCGCGATTACGGAATTGGGCCTCGACCCAAACCTGGAAGCGGCCCAGAACGAAACTATCGAGTTCGGCCTGCAATACAATTCGCCGGACGGTGTCTGGCATTTCCTCGGCGACGTCTACAAAACGACGTTCACCAACGAGCTCCAAGGCCAGCCCGCCCCGTTGCCGCCAATCGCCCTCGGACCTTCGGAGCGCAACGGTTTCGACGTGGAAGCCCGCGTCCGGCTCTGGAAAGATGGGCCCCGGGAGTTCTCGGTCTTCGGGAATTTCAGCGCGCTCACCGGCGAGCTCGTCAATCGCCCGACCGGCACGCATCTTCCCGATGTCGCCGATTTCTTCGGGACTTACGGTTTCGATCTGGCCATGACCCTGCCGGCGAAGACCTCACCGCATTTGGTCACTTTGTCGGCGATGCAACGCTGGGAGGGACCGAAGCCGCTCAACACCACGAACAGCCTTTCGACCAAAACTTATTCGCGCGTCGATGTCCGGCTCTCCTACACCAATGCAAAGTGGCATGGCGCCAGTACATTCCTGAGCATGATCATCTATCCGGATCGGCGTTACGAAGAGACCGCCTTCCTCTTTGGGGACACCGTCGGCGTTTCACCGAAGGCGCCCTTTACCGTTCAGGGCGGCTTTTTCATTCCGCTCTAAGACCAGCGAGCCAATCCGGAGGAAGCGGACACCTCCTTTCGGCTGATTCGTCACGATTGACACGGTCGAACGGCAAATAAGACTTCCGCTCATCGCGATGAACTGGAATCTCTCAGGGGGAGAGGGGGCCAGGCGCCCGAGTCGGACGCTCCTGCGACGAATCAATCATCGCCAAAATGCCTGATCGCAGGCTCACGCCTAACGATCGACCGGTCCTCCCAAATTGCCTCTCCGCCTTGCTTTCATGGCGGACCGCCGAAATATTGGAAACGCGCATTCTCTGTCCCGCCGTTATCAGCCTAACGAAAATGGCGGCGCCGTTTCATGATCACGCTATTTCCCATCCTGCTTTTTGGATTCTTCCTCGGCACGCGGCACGCGACGGACTCCGATCATGTCGTGGCCGTGACGACCATCGTCAGCCGGCAGCGCAGTATCTGGAGCGCAGCCTGGACCGGAATCTTTTGGGGTATAGGCCATAGCCTGACTCTGCTCGTGATCGGCGGCGCGATCATCCTCTTTGGGATCGTCGTCCCGGAACGTCTCGGGATGAGCCTGGAGTTCGGTGTCGCCTTGATGTTGATCCTGCTCGGTGCGCTCAATCTGCGGGCTACGTTTCGAGCGGTCGAAGAAGTAACCGCTGGCGGCGAACACGACTCGCGACAGCAACATCCGCATCGCCATGGCGATTTGGATCGTTGGTTTGGCCGCTCGGACTTCTACCGGGCACTCCGCCCCATCGCCATTGGAACGATGCATGGCCTGGCCGGCTCCGCCGCGGTGGCGCTGCTCGTTTTGCCCATCATTCATGAGCCACTCTGGGCGATGGCGTATCTGGTGATTTTCGGTGTTGGAACCATCGCCGGCATGATGTTAATCACCGCGGCGATCGCCGTGCCCGTTTCGTATTCGACCCGGTTCCAATTTCTTCATCGTCATCTCGGGGCGGCGGCAGGGGCGCTCAGCCTCGGCTTCGGGATATTCCTCGTTTATCACATCGGCTACGTCCAAGGCCTTTTCCGTTAGGGTCGGACCCGGATCGACGAAACCAAGTGAGCAACCGGCACGTCTACACCCTCGGGATCGAGGAGGAATTTCAGATCATCGATCCCGCCACGCGAGAACTGCGTTCAGGGAGCAGGGAGATCATCAAAGACGGCGAAGAGACGTTGGGCAACCAAGTCACGACCGAGCTCCATCAATCGATGATCGAGGTCGGAACGAAGATCTGCTCTGACATTGGGGCGGCGCGTCGGCAGGTCGTTGCATTGCGGTCAGAGCTGGCGCGATTGGCGGCGCGCGAGGGGCTGAAGATCGCCTCCGCCGGGACCCATCCCTTTTCCCAATGGGAAGACCAAGCGATCACGGAGAAGAAGCGTTACCAAACCATTCTGCGGGACATGCAGCGGATCGCTCGCAGCAACATTATCTTTGGTCTGCACGTGCACGTCGGCATCCCGGACCGCGCGACCGGCCTCGAAATCATGAACGAGGCGCGCTCTTTCCTACCCCATCTCTTCGCGCTCTCGTCGAACTCGCCTTTTTGGGAAGGGGCCGACACTGGCTTAAAAACATACCGGCAAGTGGTCTTCGAACGGTTCCCGCACACGGGCCTGCCGGAAAGCTTCGGCAGTCTCGCGGAATATGACAGTTACATCGATCTCCTCGTCAGCACCGATTGCATCGAAGACGCCACCAAACTTTGGTGGGACATCCGGCTGCATCCGAAATTCGACACGATCGAATTCCGAATCTGCGACGCGCAATCACGGGTTGACGACACGATTGCGCTCGCTGCTTTGATGCAGGCGATCGTGGCGCGGCTGCAGCAACTCCGCGCGGAGAGAAAACCGGTTCCCATTTATGCGCGCCGTTTGCTGCAAGAGAATCGATGGCGCGCCGCGCGCTTCGGTTTAGATGGCGAACTGATCGATTTTGAACGCCGCGCTTCGCGCCCGGAGCGGGAGCTCATTCGCGAGCTGCTCGATTTCGTCGGGCCGGTGGTGGGCGAACTCGGGTCCTCCGCCGAGCTCAGACACATCGAGCAAATCTTGCAGGAGGGCACGGGGGCGGATCGGCAACTGTCCGTTTGGGATAAAACCCAGGATCTGAAACTGGTCGTCGATCATCTCATTGCGGAAACGAACGAGGGATTGGACCCTGCGTCGTAGTCGCATTTCGCAAGGGCGCGGCGAAATTCTGAACCTCCCGATGAAACTCACCGGAATCGAACGAATCCGCGTCCAAGTCCGTGGCGCCGTGCAGGGAGTAGGCTTTCGACCGTTTGTCTATCGGCTCGCGACCGAGCTGTCGCTCTGCGGCTGGGTCAACAATTCCTCTAAAGGCGTTTTCCTGGAGGTAGAGGGAGAGGCGGCGCAGCTGCAAAAGTTTCTCTCTCGCCTGACGACTGAGAAACCTCCGCGCGCGGTCATCCAGAGTTGCGAGAGCGTCCAGCTCGACGCAGTCGGTTACGAGAGTTTCGAGATCAGGGAAAGCGAAGAGAGTGGCGGCAAGACCGCGCTTATCCTGCCCGATCTCGCGACCTGCGCGGATTGCCTGCGCGAGATTCTCGATCCCCAGGACCGACGGTTCCGTTACCCATTTATAAATTGCACCAATTGCGGACCCCGCTTCTCCATCATCGAAGCGCTGCCTTACGACCGGGCTAATACTTCGATGAAGAAATTCGCGCTCTGCGCCGAGTGCGAACGTGAATACCGCGATCCTCAAGATCGCCGTTTCCACGCCGAGCCGACCGCCTGTGCGCGTTGTGGGCCCCAATTGCAGATTTGGGATTCGTTAGGCAAAGTCGTCGGTCGAGAGGACGCCTCATTGTCGCGGGCGGCGGCCGCAATCCGGGCCGGAAAAGTCCTCGCCCTCAAAGGAATCGGGGGCTTTCAACTGCTGGTCGACTCGAGAAACGACGAGGCTGTGCAAGGGCTGCGCCAGCGCAAGCAACGCGCAGAAAAGCCATTCGCAGTCATGTTTCCCTCCTTCGAAACCGTAGCGGATTACTGCGAGGTCTCTGATCTGGAAGAGCGTCTCCTAAAGTCTCCCGAAGCGCCGATTGTCTTGCTGCGTAAGTCGGGCGCCTTTGATTTGTCAGCCCAGGTATCTCCGGGCAATCGCCATCTCGGCGCGATGCTCCCCTATTCGCCGCTTCACCACCTGTTGCTGCGAGAGCTTGGCTTCCCGGTGGTGGCGACGAGCGGGAATCTGGCTGACGAGCCGATCTGTATCGACGAACGGGAAGCGGTCGAGCGCCTAGGCGGACTGGCCGACTTCCTTCTGGTGCATGATCGTCCCATTGTTAGGCATGTCGATGATTCGATCGTCCGGGTGATGGCCGCCCGCAGTATGATGCTGCGGCGCGCGCGCGGTTACGCGCCGTTTCCGATCACATTGTCTGGCGCGGAATCGACCATTCTGGCGGTGGGCGCGCATTTGAAGAATACCGTCGCGCTGAGTGTCGGGAAGAACGTGTTCGTCAGTCAGCATATTGGCGACCTTTCGACCAAGGAAGCGCACGACGCTTTTGCGCGATCAGTGGCTGATCTGCCGCGACTCTACGACGTCATCCCAGCGCTGATCGCGCATGATCTGCACCCGGAATATCTGTCGACCAAGCACGCCCAGCAGCAACCGGGCGAGAAAATCGGCCTCCAACATCATTGGGCGCATATCGCTTCCTGCATGGCAGAAAACGAAATCGAACCGCCCCTGCTCGGAGTGGCCTGGGATGGCACCGGCTATGGAGGCGATGGCACCATTTGGGGCGGCGAGTTTTTCCAGGTCGAAAAAGATTCCTGCCGGCGCGCCGCTCACCTTCGCACCTTTCGGCTCCCGGGTGGTGAGGCTGCGATCAGGGAACCGCGGCGAAGCGCGCTCGGGATGCTTCACGAAATTCTCGGCGACGAATTGTGGGTGCGCGAAGATCTTCTCACCGACTTTACCGACCCTGAAGTGAAGGCATTGCGCGGAATGTTAGGCAAGAGGTTCAACTCCCCCGTCACCTCCAGCGCAGGCCGACTCTTCGATGGGTTCGCGGTATTGGCAGGCCTGCGCGCACGCTCGACTTTTGAAGGCCAGGCCGCGATGGAACTGGAGTTCGCAGTCGATCGCGGAACCACTGGCAGCTATCCTTTTACCCTTCGCCCCGGTGAACCGCTGGTGATCGATTGGGCGCCGGCGCTGCGGGCGTTGCTCGACGAACGTTCACAAAATGTCGGCGCGAACGTTATGGCGGCGCGCTTCCACCACCTGCTAACGGACGTAATCGTCGCCGTGGCTCGTCATTTCGATGAATCCAAAGTCGTGCTCAGCGGCGGATGTTTTCAGAACCGCTACCTGACTGAGCGAGTGATCGATCGGCTGCGATCGGAGGGCCGCGCGCCTTATTGGCACCAGCGCGTTCCACCTAACGACGGCGGAATCGCCCTCGGGCAGGTTTGGCTGGCGCAGCGCCCCATCCGGGAAGTCACATGAATCTGGTCTACGGCGAAATCATCGAAGTTTCCTCGGAAGAGGGAATGCCGATTGGTCGAATCAAAGTCCATGGAGCAATCAAGAAAATCCCGCTCGGACTCCTGACGGATGCCAGGCAAGGTGATAGAGTTCTTATCTGTGACGGAATGGCGATCAGCAAGGTCGCCCATCCGCCTAACACGGAGGTAAAACATGTGTCTGGCGATTCCCGGAAAGATCATTAAAATCAGCACCGACACGCTGAGCAAAGTGGATGAGGCGGAAGCGGCTCGCACCTACCAGGCCTTGGAGCGGATGGAGCAGTTGACGGAACTGGACATTCCGGATGTAGCTGACGACGGCACGGAGGTCGTGCCGATCCTTATGGCGAATGGACAACACTCGCCAGCCGTCACGGATAACCCGGGCGAACAACCGGCGGCGAGAGTGGCATGAAATATCTCGACGAATACCGCGACGAAGCGCTGGCGAAAAAGATCGTCGACGAAATTCGACGCACCGTGACCAAGCCGTGGGTCCTGATGGAGGTCTGCGGCGGGCAGACTCATTCGATCGTCAAATACGGGCTCGATCGCCTGTTGCCTAGCGAGATTGAATTGGTCCACGGACCGGGGTGCCCGGTCTGTGTGACCTCGCTCGAGATGATCGACAAGGCGCTCGCCATCGCCCAGGAGCCGAACGTCATCTTCTGCTCCTTCGGCGACATGCTGCGCGTCCCGGGCTCGAAGGACGACTTGCTGATTTTGAAATCGCGCGGAGCTGATGTGCGCGTGGTTTATTCGCCGATCGATTGCCTGAAAATCGCGCGGGCCAATCCGGAGAAGAAGGTCGTCTTTTTCGCCATCGGCTTCGAGACCACGGCGCCGGGTAACGCGATGG
The DNA here is from genome assembly GCA_030856765.1 of Verrucomicrobiota bacterium. Taxonomy (GTDB): domain Bacteria; phylum Verrucomicrobiota; class Verrucomicrobiia; order Chthoniobacterales; family UBA10450; genus Palsa-1392. The sequence goes on from JALYOR010000226.1 coordinate 22,337, forward strand.
CGGTCTGGCAGGCACACCAGCAGGGCATCAAAAATTTCTCGGTGCTCGTCTCCCATGTTCTGGTCCCACCGGCGATGGCTTCCATTCTGCAATCGCCGCTCAACCGCGTGCAGGGCTTTCTCGGGCCCGGGCATGTTTGCACGGTGATGGGCTACCGCGAATACGAGCCGATCGCGGATCGCTACAAGGTGCCGATTGTGATCACCGGTTTCGAGCCGATCGACATTCTCGAAGGAACCCTCATGACCGTTCGCCAACTCGAGGCGGGCAGAGCGGAAGTGGAAAATCAGTATCCGCGGGTCGTGAGCCGCGAAGGCAATCGAGTCGCGCAAGACCTGGTGAACAAAGTCTTCGAAGTGGGCGACCGGAAATGGCGTGGCGTCGGTTCGATTCCGAAGAGCGGCTACAAGTTGCGCTACGAATTTCACGAGCACGACGCCGAGCGCATCTTCGACGTGCGCGAGATCGATACGAAAGAGCCGGAGATCTGCATCAGCGGCCTCGTCCTCCGCGGAGTGAAGAAGCCGCACGACTGCCCGGCCTTCGGTACGCTTTGCACGCCGGAGCATCCGTTAGGCGCGACCATGGTTTCGGCGGAGGGCGCTTGTGCGGCCTATTACGCCTACGGGCGGCATTTGCAGACACCCGCGACCTCGAACCACGAAGAGCCCGCGCTCGCCAAGGCGATCTAGGATGAGCGAAACGGCCGAGACGGTCGCGGATCGCCTGACGGAACCGTTCCGGGAAAAGGTGCTGCGTAAATGCAGGGAGAGCATGGAAACGAAAGAAAAGTTCTTCTCCCAATACGCCGATTCGCTTGATCAGATGTCCCGTGCGGTGGCCGAACGCTTCGGAAAAGGCGGACGACTCTTTGTCATGGGCAATGGCGGCAGCCTCTGCGACGCACTCCACATCGCGGTCGAGTTCAATCACCCGATCATCGAGAAACGAGTCGCTTTTCCGGCCATCCCGCTCATGACCGACATCGCGACCATGACTGCGATCAGCAACGATCTCGATTTCACTCGCGTCTACGTCAACCAGCTACGTCTGCAGGCTACGCCTAACGACATCGCGATGGTCTTCAGCTCAAGCGGGAAGTCGCCCAACCTGATCTACGCCCTTGAGGAAGCACGAACCAAGCAGATGTTGACCGTGGCTTTTTCGGGCAAGGATGGCGGGCGGTTCCCGGACGTCTCGGATTACTGCTTCACCGTTCCCTCCTACAGCATTCATCGCATCCAGGAGGCCCACGCCACCGCCGTACATATCATTTGGGATCTGGTCCACATCGCGTTAGGGGCAGAGGATGTCACCTGACGAAGCAGGGCCGGCGGCCGACACCAGTCTGCTCACGGCGAGTTGTCCCATCCCGATCACGGACTACAAGGAAATCGTCCTCGCCCACGGCAGCGGCGGAAAGCTGAGTCACCGGCTCATTTCAAAAATCATTGCCCCGCAATTCGCCAATGACCTGCTCGCCCCGCTGCATGACGGCGCCATTTTTTCGTTAGGCGCGGGTCGTTTCGCCTTCAGCACCGATTCCTACGTCGTTAGTCCCATCTTTTTCCCCGGCGGAGATATCGGACGAATGGCGGTACATGGAACGGTCAACGACCTGGCCATGTGTGGAGCCAAGCCCCTCTATCTCTCGGTCGGTTTCATCCTCGAAGAGGGACTGCCGATGGAGGACTTTTGGCGAATCGTCCAATCGATGCGCGCCGCGGCCGACGAAGCCGGCGTCCAACTCGTAACCGGCGACACCAAAGTGGTGGATCGCGGCAAAGCCGACAAGATTTTCATCAATACCGCTGGCATTGGGACGATCGCGCCGGGTGTCGATATCCAGCCCAAGCGAGCCCAGGTGGGCGACAAGATTATCCTGAGTGGACAAATTGCGGTCCACGGCATCGCCATCATGTCGGTTCGCGAAGGCTTGGAATTCGAAACGGAAATCGCGAGCGACACCGCCGCTCTGAACGGTCTCGTTAGTGAAATCCTGGCCGCCTGCCCGAATGTGCACGTCTTTCGTGATCCGACACGCGGAGGGGTGACCAGTGCGGTGACGGAAATCGCGCAGTCGGCTGGGGTCGGCATTCAATTGCAGGAGTCAGCCATCCCCATCAGCGAAGAAGTGAAAGGCGCCTGCGAGATCCTCGGTCTCGATCCGCTCTACGTCGCAAACGAGGGCAAATTGCTCGCGGTGGTCGCACCTGGCGATGCGGAGGCAGTTCTCGCCACCATGCGGCAGCACTCGTTAGGCAGGGAGGCGGCGATCATTGGCGAAGTGGTGAACGATCATCCCGGTTTCGTCGTGATGAAGACGAAGGTCGGAGGCACCCGCGTGGTCGACATGCTTTCGGGCGAGCAGTTGCCGCGAATTTGTTAGGCTGAGCGACCATTCTGGAACGGGAGGGCCGCCGCCCCGAAGGTGTATGTTACCGGCGGATGAGACGGGTTTTTGGGTTGGAAACGGAATACGGGATCACCGTCGACGGAGCGGAATCGGTCGATGTGGTGGCGGAATCGATCGAGTTGGTGCGCGGTTATACGGAACACGGCGCACACATGAAATGGGATTACGAACTGGAAGATCCCCATCGAGATGCGCGCGGATTTCGCGCGGCGGAACTCCTGCAGGACACCGATGAATCCGCCTACTTCGAGATCGATCGAAGCCGGCCGCTGAGCTTTGAAGAGATAAAAAGCGACCTGGTGCTGAGCAACGGCGCCCGCTTCTATAACGACCACGCCCATCCGGAGTATTCGACCCCGGAATGCACTTCGCTGGAGGAATTAGTCGCCCAGGACAAGGCCGGTGAGCGCATCCTGGCGGAATGTGCGCGCCGCCGCAATCTGAAGCTGCCTAACGAACAGGTAATCCAGCTTTACAAGAACAACACCGATTTTTCCGGTCACAGTTACGGCTGCCACGATAACTATCTTATGCGGCGCGACCTACCCTGGGATCACATCGTCTCCGGCGTGCTGCCTTTTCTGATCACCCGGCAAATCTTCGCCGGCGCGGGCAAGATGGGGATCGAGGCGGAGGGTGCCAGCGGGCAGCCGGGCACCTATCAAATCTCGCAGCGAGCGGATTTTTTTAGCGTGCTGGTGAGCATTGATACGATGAACCGGCGCCCGCTGGTCAACACCCGGGATGAGCCCCATGCGGATGCCAGTCAATATCGGCGGTTTCACGTTATCCTCGGTGACGCCAACATGAGTGAATGGGCGACAGCGATGAAGGTCGGCACCACTGCTCTGGTTCTTGACCTGATTGAAAAGGGCACCGCGCCGCAGATTGAGATCGCACAGCCCATCGACGCCACCAAGTCGATCAGTCGTGACCAGACTTATGACTGGATTATCGAACTCACTGATGGCCGCAAGATCTCGGCCATCGAAGTGCAACGAATCTATCTGGCCGCCGCGATGAAGGAAGCGGCGGCAGACGACAGGGAAGCAAAATGGTTGCTCCGGGAATGGGAGACAGCGCTGAACGATCTGGAGCGCGACATCCGGCTCTGTCGGGATCGGGTCGATTGGGTCGCGAAGAAAGAATTGCTCGAGACTTTCCAGCGGGAAGAACAGCTATCCTGGATCGATCCGTGGTTACAGTCGATCGATCTCGAATATCATAACATCGCACCCGATGCCGGACTTTATTATGAGTTGGTCCGGCAGGGGACGATGCGAAGCATTGTCACGGAAGCGAAGGTAAAGCAGGCCATCTTCTCTCCGCCGGAAGATACTCGAGCCTATTTCCGCGGACGGTCAGTGGCGCGCTTTAACGCCCAGATCAAATCCATCCAGTGGGATGAGATCGTCTTCACCGTGGCCGGGAAGCTGCGGCGGGTGCAGTTGGCCCAGCCAAACGACAATCCGCGACTCACGGCGCTGAATGAAGCAGCGCGCGCGGCCGCGGATTATCGAGAATTTATTCGGTCGATCGCCCTGCTTTAGAGGACGTAGGACGACCGGATTAGATCAGAAGCTTAGCCCTGGCCTTTACGGCGAGCGGCCCAGCGAGCCTTCATCATTTGCGACAGCTTTTTGCGGCCAGCCGCGGAGATGCCGCCCTTTTTGCCGGATTTCTTCCTGGCACCCTTTGACTTGGAACTCGAGCCCTGACCTGAGTCCGCCTTGGCCCGAGCCCAACGAGCCCGTGCGGCAGCCGCGATGCGTTCGCGCCCAGCGGCCGAAAGACCACCGCGGCGTTTGCCAGTGCCTCCACTCGATTTTTCCGGCGCGGCGCTGCCGGAACTGCTCGGGGTGCTAGAACCGCCCGAGCCACTCAGGAGGCTTTTGAGTCGACTTTGCAGTTGGTCGATTTGCTTTCTTACCGCCACTGCTTCTTCCAGTTGTTTAACAGATACGTCCATGGCGAAGTTATAAGCCATAGTTGAGATTGAGCAAGCGCTGTTTTCGCTTTCCGTGACTCAAAACCAGTCGCTAGGTGGCGGAGACTCTCCTCCAGTCTTTCTCGAGATTTAACTAACGGACTAAAGGAAGTGCTGGGCTACGCCCAGGTGATGAGGCGCAGCTCATGAGCCTGGAGCAAATGCGGATAAGTCGGAATCACGCGCACGGTAAATCCATACGTGCCGCTCTCCGTCGCCGGAATGGAGCCTTCGTAAAGATAGTCTCCATCGTCCCCGAGGCGCCGACCTTCCCTTAAATCGGCCACCGAAGGATTGCGCAAGGCATCGTTCTCCGCCTCGCCATGATAGGCTTCCACCCGCACATGTTTTGGATCAATTACCCCGAGATGGACGCGGGCGGAGACTTGGAGGGAATCGCCGACCGGAATCCTTTGCCGATCCTTATTTCCGATATGCACGTCCGAGATGCGCACCTGCGGCCAGTCCTGCCTCATTTGCGCTTTCCACTGGCTTAAGAGAGTAGCCGCACGCCAGCCATCGCGGGAAAACTCTGCGTGCGCTTTGGCCGCCGGAAGGTAAAGCCGTTCCGTGTATTCCTCGACCATCCGATGAGTGTTAAATACCGGCGTCACACTACGGATGGACTCGCGCATGAGTTGCAGCCAGGCGAGGGGCAGCTTGCCATCTGGTTTGGCGTAGTAGAGCGGGATGATCTGATTCTCCAGCAGTTGATAAAGACTGTCGGCGTCCACTTCGTTTTGAAAATCGCCGTCGCCGTTCTCGATCTCGGCACCGATCGCCCATCCATTTTTGGCGTTATAACCTTCGCACCACCAACCATCGAGCACGCTGAGATTGAGACCGCCATTGGGAGGTAGTTTCATGCCACTGGTGCCACTGGCTTCGAGCGGCCGCAGCGGGTTGTTTAGCCAAAGATCGACGCCCTGGACCAAACGACGCGCAATGTAGGTGTCATAATCTTCCATAAAAACGATCCGGTTATGAAAACCGGTCTCGCGAGCCAGCTGGTACACCTGCTGAATAAGCTTCTTGCCGCCTTCATCGCGCGGGTGCGATTTGCCCGCAAAGATGAATTGGACGGGCCGCGCCAGATCATTGAGCATGCGCAACAAACGGTCCGGATCACTAAAGAGAAGCGCGCCCCGCTTGTAAGTCGCAAAACGTCGCGCGAAACCGATCGTGAGAATCTCGGGGTCGAGGATGGCGTTGACCGAGCGAATCGACTCGGGCGACTCGCCGATCCGCGCGCGCCGGGCGCGGACACGATCGCGCACAAAGTTGACCAGGCGCAGCTTGAGTTTCTGATGGGTCTCCCACAACTCAGCATCGGGAATCTCGATCACGCCGCGCCAGAAATCAGGCTCGGTGAGATGCTCTTCCCAATCGCCGAGATACTTGGTGTAGAGCGCGGAGAACTCCGGCGCCATCCAGGTCTTGGTATGAATGCCATTGGTAATGCTGGTGATCGGCACTTCGTGGGTTGGGATACCGGCCCAGACGTCTTCCCACAAAGATTGACTCACGTGACCGTGCAGCTCGCTCACGCCGTTGGCATGCCGGCTCATGCGCAGTGCCAGGATGGTCATGCTAAAGCTCGCGATGGGATCGGTTGTCGTCTGGCCAAAACGGAAGAGCTCGTCGAACGGGATCTTGAGTTGCGCGGCGAAATCATTGAAGTAGCGCACCATCATCTCACGCGGGAAAGCGTCATTCCCAGCCGGCACCGGGGTATGAGTGGTGAAGACGTTAGCCGCCGCCACCACTTGGAGAGCGGAGTAAAAGTCGAGATCGTGCTGGGTCACGTGCAACCGGATGCGCTCGAGGGAAAGAAAGGCCGAATGGCCTTCGTTCATGTGAAAAACCTCGGCCTCATGGCCCAGCGCACTCAGCGCCTTAACCCCGCCGATGCCAAGCACAATCTCTTGGCGCATCCGCATCTCGAGATCGCCGCCATATAACTCCGCCGTGATCAATCGATCGGCCGGGCTATTTTCCCCAATGTCGGTATCAAGCAGATAGAGAGTGACCCGGCCGACATGCAATTCCCAGATCTTGGCAAAGACTTCCCGCCCGAGCAGCGGGACCGCGACGAGCAGAATCTGATCGTTGCGCATCACTTCGCGGATGGGCAGGTGATGGAAGTTCTGATTGAGGTTGATCGCCTCCTGCCAGCCGTCCTTGTTGATCTGCTGCTTGAAATAACCGTGGCGGTAGAGCAGGCCGACCGCAACAAAGTTCAAGTCGAGGTCGCTGGCCGACTTGCAATGGTCGCCTGAGAGGATCCCGAGACCGCCGGAGTAATTGGGGATCGACTCATGAAAGCCGAACTCCGCCGAGAAGTAAGCAATAGGCTTCCTGATCCCACGGCCGGCCCCTTTCTTTCCGTAGGTATCCTTGCGCGCGAGATATTGCTGGTAAGTGGCGTAGACCTCCGCAAGATCAAGGAGGAAGACTTCGTCCTTGGCCACTTCCACCAGCCGCGCCTGCCGCGAGAGCTGCAGCATGCGGAGGGGATTATGATTGGTCCGATCCCATAAGCCCGGATCGAGATGCCGGAAGAGGCGACGCGCGGACGGTTGCCAGGTCCACCAAAGATTGAAAACCATCTCGCCCAGCGGCTCAAGCGGCGCCGGCAGATTAGGAATGACGTTGTAAGTCTGGATATTGGGCATGACGAAGAAAAGCGCGCCTTCTACGAGAGGCGCAATATTGGCAGCAAAATCATCAGCAACAAGCGTTCCGTTTGGTTACCAGTATTCGGTTTCTCAGGGCGAGGGTGGTGGCTTTCGCCCCGTGGCCAGCACCAGCCCGATCAAAAATCCGGTTATAACCCCTCCGAGATGAGCGGCCAGACTCACTTGCGGAGTCCAGAGGTCAAAGACAATTTGAATCGCGACGATTGCAATGATGTCGCGTAGCTGGCGACCGGCCAAAGAGGAAGCGCGGTGCCGGAGAAGGAGACCGGCCTGCATCCCGATCACTCCCATGATGCACCCGGACGCTCCCACCAGGAGGCTCGATTGTGAAAGTCCAAATCGCCAGAGCAGGACCACGAGCAGGCCGGACCCGAGGCCACTCAGGAGATAGCCCACCGCGAACTTGATTGAGCCAATCGTTCGCTCCAAGGCCGGACCGAGCAGGTAAAGTCCAAAAAGGTTGATTCCGAGATGAAGAACGCCGTAGTGCAGAAAGAGAGCGGTCAGAAAGCGCCAGTACTCTTGCCTAACGACGACCGCAGCCGGATCAAGGCCGCCCAAGTTCCGCAACGCCGCCACATTACTTGCTCCGCCCAGCGCCATCTCCACGCCGAACATGGCGAGGTTGAGGAGGATCAGGGCCCAGACCGCGGGCGCGCCCTGCGCGTTGCGGCGCGGCGCACTCCCCTCCGCTCCGGCCGTCTCTGCGCTGAGGCGGGTAAGCAGAATTTCGCTGGAGTCGGAGAGAGGCATGAACTTGCGCCCCGCCGCGAGCCGCCGTTCGATCGAACGCTGCAGGACCGCGTCTTTGGTTTCGCGGCGAAGCCGCTCCAGACGCGCCCGGCCGGCATCCGTCTTCCCCGCCACCAGCTCCGCGGTCCCGAGCCAGAGTTCTTGCTGACCGCGCGGCAGTCGGGCCAGATGGCTGCCGAACAGCCTAACCAGTGCAGGCACCTTCCCGGCGAAGGCGAGGCCGATGGCCAGATCGAAAAGCGCTCGACCCTCCCACGGCAGATGGCCCTCCCGGCCGGCGGGACGCGCGGCCAGGACCAGGACCAGATCGTCCACCCCGCCGGTTTCGCCCAGCCCGCGCAGAAAGAGCGAAAGGATCGCGGGATTCTCCGTCACGGAGAGATCGCGGCGGCACCACTGCACCAAGCCCGGCCAGTTCTCGGTCAGGGCATAAGTCAGGGCCATGGCGAAACGGCCTGCCGGCGTTGCCGCGGCGCGCTCGGTGGCCAGTTGATCGAGGGCGTGGTCGAGCTGGCCGGCGTGTGCCAGCTCGAGGCAGCGGAATAAGGCCGCTCGATAAGGCGTGTCGTCCCAGGGATGGAGCATCCGCCTCACGACCGACCCACGGCGGGCATCGGCCAGGCGCCCGACGAGGAGCCAATCGTCGATCCTGCGCTCGGTGAGGGAGGGAACGAGCAAGAGTAACGCCCAGCAGATACCCCCGATAAAGCCCGCGATTCCGGGCACGGCCAGCCAGGCGAGGAGGCTCGCCGCCAGCACAATCAGCGACGCAATGCGCCAGCCGCGATTGCGCATGTTCCGCAGCCGCGCGATGCGCACGAGCAGGATCAGCGGCGAAACGATCGCGATGAAAAGCAGGATGTGATTGAGGTCGATCAAAATGCGCGCCGGAGATTGGATATTGCAGGTCCGTTGTTTCGCTCCTTTGTCAAACTGCCGGTGTTTTCCGGTTTTCAGCTCGCGGGTCCGGGCCATATTTCAGCCATGCGCGTGATTATCACTAACTACCTCGACGTCATTTCCTCGTGGTGCCATTGGGCGATTCCGGCGTGGGAAAAACTGCGGGAGCGTTATCAGGAGCAGGTCGATTTTCGGTGGAAGATCGCGTTGATGGACAAAGCCGCGCTGCCGCCGACCCGCGAGCAGTTGGAGTGGTATTATCGTCGCAGCGGAATACTGATGCGCTCGCCGGTCATGCTGGACGCGGGCTGGATGCAACCCGGCGCGACCGAGTACCTGGCCCCCAACTCCGTCGCGGAAGCGGCGCGCGGTTTCGGGATCGAGGACGATCGCGCCTGGCGAGCGCTGAGCCATGCCGAGTTGCGCGAGGGAAAAAAGATCGCGGACTGGGCAATCGCAGCCCAGGTCGCGGCGGATGCGACCGGGCTCGACCAAAACAAGTTGCTCGAGCGCGCCAGGACGCCAGAGATCGAAGCCCGGCTCCGCGCGAGCACGGCGGAATTTCATGCTCTGCGGGTGACGCAACGACCGACCTTCGTGATCGAATCCCCGATCGGCGACCGCGCCATCTTCTCCGGCTTCGCCAAGGCGGAGCCGATCGCCGCCGCGCTTGACGCGATGCTAGACGATATCGTGGGCTACCAGGCTCACGCCGCGCACTTCGGTCAAGCACCCGGCTAGCATTGGAATTCCGCTTTGGTTCGTTCGAAACGTCTTGCCAGTTTCCGAATGTGGGATACAACTTCCCCTCGGTTCGGGCTTGCCGCGGACCGATCGGCGCGCTCCTCGCAGGCGTGCGGATTTCTGAGTGCGGCGCGATTCTCCAACGGGACGCGCCGGGAGGTTGCGATAATAAGAATGACGGCGTCCGTCTCACTCCATCGTCGCCGGCCCGGAGATAATTAATTCTGCAACAACAAATTCGTGTAAACGGCCGGATCCGCGCGCGGGATGTCCGCGTCATCCTCGGAGCAACGAGCGAACAGCTCGGGGTCATGAAACTTTCCGAGGCCATCAAGCGGGCCCAGGGCATGGGTATGGACCTGGTCGAGGTCGCCCCCAACGCCAACCCTCCGGTCTGCAAAATCGTCGACTTCGGAAAGTTCCGTTACGACATTTCCAAACAGGAGAAGGAAAAGAAGGCGTCGGGCACGAAGCTGAAAGAGATCAAGTTTCGGGTCAACATCGACGACCACGATTACCTCACAAAAATCCGGCACGGCGAGCAGTTCCTCGACAAGGGCAACAAGGTGCGGGTGCAGTTGCAATTTCGCGGTCGGGAAATGGCGCATCAGGAATTTGGAATGCAGCTCATGTACAAGGTGCGCGACGATCTCGCCACCATGGCCCAGGTCGAGATGGAGCCAAAGGCGGCCGGTCGCAATATCACCATGACGCTTTCGCCGCTGCCGGCGAACAAGCGCAAACGCCGCTTCTCGCTCGAGAACGAAGAGATCGAGGAAGACAAAGATGCGGGCGACGAGTCCGCGGAGTAAGCGCGAATGCGCTAAATCTTCCGGCGCAGTGGCCGGACGCAGTTGGTCAACTTGCGCAACCCGAGCTCGAGCCGCGTTTTGACCGTGCCTAACGGCGTCCCGGTGAGAGCCGAGATTTCGCGATGGCTGCGCCCCTCAAAGAAGGAGAGCTCGATCACCTCGCGCTGGTAGGCTGGCAGGGTCTGCATCTGATGCTGGAGAAAGCGGCGCAGGTCGGCCCTCATTAATTCATCATCGATCCGATTCGAAACCCAGGAGGCCGGTTGCTGCTCGACCTGCTCCCCGAAGCGATCCTTCGCCCGGCAGTAAGCCTGGCGACGACGCAGGCGATCGATCGCCCGACGTCGCGCCAGGGTAACCACCCAGCCCAATGGTCGGCCAGCTTTGGGAGAGTAATTGCGGGCTTCCTTCCAGATTTGGAGAAAGATTTCCTGCAGAACGTCGTCAGCCTCGGTCTCTTCGCGGACTACCCGGGTGACGACCGATCTAAGCGTTCGCCCATAACGTTGATAGAGTTCCCCCAGCGCTGTCTGATGCCGGTCGGTGATCGCTTTCATCAACGCTTCGTCGGAAGCGTCGGCCAGGCCTGAGATATTGGGTAACGGCGGCTGAATCATGTGGAAATCAAAAACCGCCGGTCTGCGGTTGGTTGAGTCCCAACTTCGCGGGTGAGCCCGCGCCCACAATCGGAGTGAAAGTGGATTATCCCCTAGGTCCAATTCCTAAGCCCGCAAGTCGCGGGAGAAGATTCGTCAGGCGGGCGTGCGCTCGTATCCGCAGCCGCTCAGCCAACCGGAAGTAAGGGAACGATAAAGAAACGCAAGCAATAGGACGATGGCCATCCAGTTGAGCAGGAGATTGCCCAGATATAACCCGACCAGCCAATTCCGAGCCCAGAAATATCCAGCTCCCTCTTCCCCGGCAAGGCAGAAGACTGGCCTGGCCTAACGACTCCGGGGTGTATGCCTAACGAGTCGTAATGCCTTCGGCAATCTCCACGCGAAAAGTCTGTTTCATTTTCTCTTTGCCGTAACTCAGCTCGGCTGTGTACTCGCCGCCCGGGACAAATTTGTCGGGATCGTCGCCGCCGTACTTAACCCGGACGTCTTCGGTCGGACGCAGATTCCAGCTCAGCCGGTTCAAACCCGGCGCGCCAATCGCTTTCAGATTCGCCACCGGTTGCCCGGCTGCATTGGTGATCGCGATCTTCACCTCGTCCCCGGTGTATTCCCTGATCCAGAAAGTGAGCAGGGCACCTTCTGGCGGGTTTTCACCGCGATAAACCCCTTTGCCGTTCCAATCCGCGAATCCGGTGAGCGGATAAAACCCTCGCGCCGGCGCAATGCTGAAGAGATAGGCCGGCTGAGCCATGACTTCCGCCGTGAGCTCCCGGAAAGGATGGGTCTCGTCCAGAATCTCGACGCTCCGCCCATGAGTGGCGATGACCAGATCGGCCGTGCGCGGATGAATCTTGAGATCGTCGACCCGGACGTTAGGCAAATCGCCTGCCTTGACCCAGTGCGCCCCGGTATCGAGCGAGAGGTAGAGGCCGAAATGGGTCCCGGCGTAGAGCAGGTTGGGATTAACCGGGTCTTCCCGCACCACTTCCACTGGGTCGTTAGGCGGAATTCCCTGCCCAGTCACACTCTGCCAGGTCTGGCCGAGATCGGCCGTGCGCAGGATGAACGGTCGATCGTCACCCCGGCGATAGGCATTGGTCACCACATACGCGACCTTTTCATCCTTCGCCCCGGGCTCGACTCGCACCACCCATTGGCCGCGCGCCGGTTCGGGCAATTTCTCGGTCAGCTCGGTCCAGTTTCCGCCGTCGTTTTGCGTCACCCAGAGTCGTCCGTCATCGGTTCCGGCCCAAAGCAGGCCCGCTTTCACCGGAGATTCAGACAGGGAGTAGATGACTCCGTAATTTTCCGCGCCGCTCCCAGCCGCTGCGATTTTCCCTGTTTCGTTCCGCGTCAGGTCGGGGCTGATCGTCTGAAAATGTTCGGCCTTGTCAGTCAGGCGAAAGACGCGATTCCCCGCCAGGTAAAGTGTGCCGGGCTTGTGCGCGCTCCCAATGAGCGGCGCGTTCCAGTGAAAGCGATAACGCTCCTGGCCCTCCGCAGCTTCCGGGCGCAGGTCGCGCTTTTGGCCAGTGCGCAGATTGATCCTGTGCACGAAGCCTTCCTGGCTCTCCGCATAAAAGACATCCGGATCGGTCGGATCGAAAACGACATAAAACCCGTCACCCCCTTCCAGTGACGTCCAGTCGGAGTTGCGGATACCCTCCTTGCTCGCGACCTGGCTGGGGCCCACGAAACTCAGATTATCCTGTAGTCCTCCCGCGACCCGGTAGAAGGGCTGCCGGTCGTCGACCGAGATGCGATAGAATTGGCCGCCCGGGATACGGTTGAGATGGTCCCAGGCTTTTCCGGCCGCATAGGTCTGGTAAAGCCCGCCATCGGTTCCGAGGAGCAGACGCTGACAAACGGGCGGCTTGGGCGGCGTTTTTTTATCTTCCGCATTGCCGGGTTTCGGCGGAGGGGTCGTGCCCGGCTGAATGGCCAGCGCGTGACAATCTGGATGCACCTTCTCCGATAAATCCTCGCGGAAATTCTTCCCGCCCTCGTCCGAGGCGAGGAGCGCCATCCCGAGGACATAGACGCGCTGGTCATTGGCGGGATCGATCCGGATCTGGCTGAAATAAAACGGTCGCGGATTAATGTCGCTCATTCGCGTCCATTTTTCGCCGCCATCTTCGGAGCGGAAAACACCGCCGCGCTTGCTGTGGAGGTCGCGGATGTCGCTCGAACCGCCTTCGTCGCTCTGCACGATCGCCATCACCACTTTGGGTTTGCTGGCCGCGACCGCGAGACCAATCCGACCCGTTAGGCTGGGCAATCCGCCCGCGCATTTTTTCCAGGTGGCGCCGCCATCGCTGCTTTTGAAAATGCCGCCGACATCCTGGCCGTTGGTCGCCGTCACGCCATAGGCAAACGACCACGGGGTCCGCTGCCGCGCGTAGAGAGCGGCATAGACGATCTCGGGATTCGCCGGATCGAGCACGACGTCGCCGCAACCCGTCCGAGCGTCGTTAGGCGTAGGCGCGTGCAGGCTGAGCTTCCAGGTTTTGCCGCCATCGGTCGTCTTATAGAGACCGCGCTCGCCGCCGTCCTTCCAGAGGTGGCCCATGGCCGCCACGTAGGCGACCTCCGGTTTGGTCGGATGCACCACAATCCGCGCGATCGAGCGGCTCTCTTTCAACCCGACATTGGTCCACGTCCCGCCGCTGTCGGTCGAACGATAAACCCCATCGCCCCATTCCGAAGAATTGCGATCGTTCGCCTCGCCCGTGCCGACCCAGACCACCTCGGAATCGGAAGGCGCCACCGCCACCGCCCCGATCGAGAGGGCCGATTGTTTATCGAAAATCGGATCGAAACTGACGCCGTTGTTGCCGGTCTTGAATAATCCGCCGGTCCCGAGCCCCACGTAAAAGACGGCAGGATTGCGCGGATCGATCGCGATGTCCGAAATGCGTCCGCCCATAACGGCCGGACCGATCGGGCGGGCCTTGAGTCCTTTGAGCAGAACATCTGTCAGTTGCACCGGCGTGGGCGCGGCGGTCGGGGCGGCGGAACTGGCCGGCGAAGACGTAGGCGGAGCCGCGGAAGGCGTTGCCAATGCCGGGGGCGGCGAAACGATCGGTGCCAATTCCTCTTCCTGAGCCCAAACGGGCGAGGCCAACCACGCGAAGAAACAAACCAGCGACCAGCGAGAGAAAATCGACATAACAAGTTTTAGCGCCTTTTTGGAGCGCGCGCGACCGGCGGTTGCTCTCGCTGCGAGGGAGCGGCATGCTGCCCTCAACTCAACCGATGGATATCCCGCCGAAAATTTCCGCGCCCGACCTCACCCAGCGTCCACCGCGTAGCCCGCGCTGCCGTCTCGGCGGTTACGTCCTTCTCCCACGTATGCTGGACAAAGGACGCGCCACGCTCATCGGCAAAAATGGCGAGTTCAAATACGACGCGCCCCTCGATCAACACCTGATCAATTTCCTCGAGTTCGACCCC
>JALYOR010000229.1 GCA_030856765.1 Verrucomicrobiota bacterium
CAATCATCATCATGACTTCGAACGTGGGCGCCGATTTGATCAAGCGCCAGACCACGATGGGTTTCGGAGCGCCGAAGGATTCCGGCGATTACGACACGATGCGAGACAAGATTATGGAGGAGACGAAGCGCGTCTTTAAGCCCGAGTTTCTCAACCGCCTCGACGAGATAATCGTCTTCCACACCCTCGAGAAACCCGATCTGCTCAAGATCGTCGACTTGGAAGTGAACAAGGTGAAAGCACGCCTGCAGCTGAAAGAGATCGAGATCACGCTCGACAACGCGGCCCACGAATTTGTAATCGAGAAAGGTTACGACCCGACCTACGGCGCGCGTCCAATGCGGCGCGCGGTTGAGCGTTACCTCGAGGATCCGCTCGCCGAGGAGCTGCTCAGGGGCAACGTGAAAGCGGGCGATCTGGTGCAGGTGACGAAGGAGAAAGAGAAGCTCGTCTTCAAGGTCGCCGAGCCGCACAATAACGCTCCCGCGAGCGCGAGCTAGGTTTGTAGCAACCGGGCTCCTGGGCCGCGCGGTTTCAACTTCGCTCTTTTATTGGAACGCGTCTCGCTCCAGGTGTTTTGTCATCCTGAGCCGCGCCCGTAACGCAGCCCTGTAAAAGGGCGAGGCCGGGCTTTCAAACGGCGAAGGACCTCGCAGTTGGAATACACGTGTGCTCAGGCTCGAAAAGTCTCAGTTGCAACTGGGAGGTCCCTCGGCGCGCTGCGCCGCCTCGGGATGACAAAAAAAAGGGAAAGGAGTCACGCCCGCGGATGTGATTCCGCGTAGGCCTTCTTCAATCGCTCGGTCGTGACGTGCGTGTAGATCTGCGTTGTCGAAAGACTGGCGTGGCCTAACAACTCCTGGACGCTGCGCAGGTCCGCCCCGTTATCGAGCAGGTGAGTCGCGAAGCTGTGCCGGAGTTTATGCGGACTGAGCGCGATCGGGATCGAAGTGTGTCGCAGATAACGTTTTAGAATCAGCCAAATCGAGCGTGGCGATATTCGGCGGCGTCCCTTGTTCAGGAAGAGCGGCCCGCTATGCACATTGGCCGCCGCTCGATAGCGCGAGACCGCCTGGAGCGCCGGCGCCCCCACCGGACAGACGCGTTCCTTGCGTCCTTTGCCGAGCACCCGCACCGACTCGGTGTAAATATCAAGGTCGTTGACGTTGAGCGCCGCCAGCTCCGCCAGGCGTAGTCCGCTGCTGTAGAAGACCTCCAAGATGGCCGCGTCGCGCTGCGGCATCCAAACCGGTGCGCTCTTTGGTTTCTTCACCAGCAGCGGCGCGGCGAGCAGTTCTCCGACCTGCGACTGGGTCAAAACCAACGGAAGCTTCTTCTCCGCCTTCGGTAGTTGCACCTCGCGCACCGGGTCTTTGGTGAGACGATTTCGCGCCACCAGGAAACGATAGAAGCTGCGTAACGCGGAAAACTGCAGCCGGATGTAGGAACGCGCCTGTTTCCGCTTCATCAGGTCGAAGAGATAATCGCGGAAATGCTGCGGCCGACACTTCCGCCAATCCGGTGCATTCGTCGCCGCGCGGAAGTCCCGCAACGCATCGCCGTAAATGCGAAGCGTGCGGGCCGATGCATTGCGCTCCACCTCAAGGAAGCCGAGAAATTCCTCGGCCAGTTTGTCTTTTGGTCGACGCGCCGTCGTGAGGCCGGCAGCCTTCCCGTTACTCGGGCTTTTCGATTTGATATCGTTGGTCACCCGAGCCGCTGTATTGGCTTTTGAAAATAGGCGCCGGATTGGTCGAAATCAGGTCGTAACCCTTGAGGACAAACTCCGGATAAACGCCGTTGCTTGCCGGCTCGTAAACTTTGTCGCCGCTGAAGAAACCGTAGAGCCTGTATTCGTAACCGTTGTCGTAGCCGAAATTGATCTGCTCCCGGTCGGGCGCGAGTTTTTCGTTTTCATTCAGCATCACCAACTCGGACGTGCCCCACGGCTGGCCGGGCCGGCGGACGTAGCCCCAGAACTTGTAGTCGCGCTTGAAGTAGCGGCGGCCGATGAAGTAGTTCCCGGGCGGTTCGGACTGGATGCGTTGCGACATCGCCAGGCGCGCCTGATGAATACCTTCCGGCATCGTCTCGCAGCCGGCGAGAAAGAGAAGGCTAACGAGAAGCAGCTTGAGTGAGTGAAATTTCATTGGGCGCACGCGAACGGCATCATCTATCGCAGCTTGCCTTCTCTCGCAACGTTGTAGCCGGGGGCGCTGACCCCGGCCGCTCCAAATCCGGACACTCGAACGGGCCGGGGTCGCCGCCCCCGGGCTACAACGGCTGCTCGATGATGAGACCGTTTCCCTGCTGGCCATGAATCTGACTTTTGAAGATCGGAGCCGGGTGGGTCGAAATGACTTGATAACCCTCCAGGACGAATTCCGGCAGAAAACGATTACTGACCAGCTCGTAGACTTTGTCGCCACTGAAGTATCCGCGCAGTTTGTATTCGAAATCGTTGTCGGCGCCGATGCTGAGCTGTTCGCGGTCGGCCGCCAGTTGCTTCTTTTCGTTCATGACCACGAGCTGCGCGGTGCTCCAGGGTTGTCCGGGCCGGCGGATGTAGCCCCAGAAATGAAATTCCTTTTTGAAGTAGCGGCGTCCGATGAAATAGTCGCCTGGCGTCTCGGCCGGAATGCCCTGATCCATGGCGAGACGGGCTTGTTCCATTCCATTGTTAGGCACGGTCGCACAGCCGGCGAGGGAGGCGAGCAGTGCGAGAAGCCAGCCACAGGTCGTGAGTGCGGACGGCCAGAGCCATCCTGGCAGTAAACTAATTGGGTTTTGCATCGTCATCGCAGGCTGGTTAGACTGGCCCTCGTCCCATGATCGAACTGGAAGTCTACGCGGCCGGTGTGCGCGACCTGAACAAAATTTTGGAACTCGATCATCAAGTCGAGGCGGTGCCGGGGCTGCGGTATAAAGTCGATAGCAACCACGACATCGTCTACCTCGAGCTCGACGAGCCGACCATCACCTTTCGCGAAATCCGCAGTATATTTTTCAAGCTCGGGTTGGAGCCGCGTTTCGTCGGCGCGATTCCGCCGGAGTTACGGCCGCGCTCCAAGACGCAGCTCCTTAGTGCCTGAGTCGGCGGGGGTCCCGCGCGGCGCGCTTCCGGATTGAACTCCAATGGTTGCCCGATTCTTTACCGGCATCGGCGCAGTTGTTCTCGCCAGTTTCACCTACCTCGGTGAACTGATTCTGCTCGCGGCCGAGACGATGCGCTCCGCCGTGACCCATCGAATGCGCTGGCGTTTGTTCCTGCGCCAGATGGTCGATATCGGTCTGCTTTCGCAACTGGTCGTGGTCATCACTGGCGGTTTTACCGGCGCAGTCTTTGCCGCCCAAACTTATTTTCAATTCAACAAGCTCGGGGTTGCTTCCGGCGTGGGCGCGGTTGTTTCAGCTGCTCTCTTTCGTGAACTTGGCCCGGTCCTGACGGGACTGATGGTAACGGGTCGGGTCGGCGCCGCGATGTCGGCCGAGATCGGGACGATGAAGGTCACCGAGCAGATCGATGCCTTGCGCGCGCTGGCGGTTCATCCAGTCGATTATCTCGTCGTTCCCCGGATGCTGGCGATGATGATTTCGATGCCGCTCCTGGTGGCCGAGTGCATTTTTTTTGGTCTCGTCGCCTCCTATCTCGTCTCGGTGAATCTGCTCGATATCAGCGGACCCTATT
Source organism: Verrucomicrobiota bacterium (assembly GCA_030856765.1). Taxonomy (GTDB): domain Bacteria; phylum Verrucomicrobiota; class Verrucomicrobiia; order Chthoniobacterales; family UBA10450; genus Palsa-1392. The sequence goes on from JALYOR010000229.1 coordinate 3,689, forward strand.
ACGTCGCCAACATGGTGCGCTGGACCTTGATGCGCGACATTATCATGGGCCTAACGAAGGGATTCTGCTTCGCCGTCCTGATCGTTTTCATCAGTTGCCACAAGGGTCTCAACAGCCGCGAGGGCGCGGTCGGAGTGGGGCGGGCGACGACCGAGGCGGTGGTCAATTCTTCGCTGGCCATTTTGATCTCAAATTTCTTTCTCACCATGTTCCTCAACGTAATTTTTCCGGCCGGATGGCAGTAATCGACTCCACCACCGCCCCGGCAAATCAATCCGCCGTGAAGAGCGGACCTGATAGGGGGCCGATGATTGCAGTGCGCGGTTTAACCAAGCGCATTGGCGTGCAGGAAATCCTGCGCGGTGTCGATTTGAGCGTCGAACGGGGCGAGACCCTGGTCATCATCGGGCGGAGCGGTGGCGGCAAAAGTGTGCTCTTAAAAAACCTGATTGGACTGATGCAGCCTAACGAGGGTGAAATCTGGATTGACGGACAGAGCATCATCGGGTTGGGGGAGCGCCAGTTGGCCGGCATTCGGCGCAAGGTCGGAATCCTCTTCCAAGGCGGAGCACTCTTCGATTCCATGACTGTGGAGGAAAACATCGCCTTCCCTTTGCGCGAAGCGGGCGAGCGCGATCAGCAGGTGATTGCGCAGAAGATCGCCGAGATGCTCGAGGTGATCGAACTGGAGGGGCAGCAAAAGAAGATGCCGGTCAACCTGAGCGGCGGAATGAAGAAACGCGTCGGCCTCGCGCGGGCGATCATCAACCGGCCCTCCTGCATTCTCTACGATGAACCGACCTCCGGTCTTGATCCGGTCGTCTCCGACAGTATCAACCGACTGATCCGCCGTTTGCAGGAGCGCTATCAGGTTACCAGCGTGGTCGTGACCCACGACATGAAAAGCGCCTTCCATATTGGCGATCACATTGCCTACCTGCACGAAGGCCGGATTTACTTTTACGGGACACCGGCGGAAATTCAGGCTTCGCCGGACCCGCTGATCCAGGATTTCCTGATCGGGCGCGCTTCTCTCGCGGACTAACGAAATGAACGAACAGGATCGTGGGCTGGAATTGAAGGTGGGGATTTTCGTCGCCGTGGGACTCGCGATTTTAGCGGCCCTGGTGGTGCAGTTCGGCCGCCTCGGGGAAGGCTTTAAGAAATACTACGGCCTCACCGTTCACTTCGCCGACGCGAGCGGCCTGCTCAAGAGCTCCGATGTCTTGATGGGCGGGGCGAAAATTGGGCAGGTGGCGGGTCCGCCGCGCCTGGTCAAGGTGGGCCAGGGAGTCGACGTGCCTCTGCGTATTTTCGATTTCGTCCAAATCCCTTCCGGGAGCTCGATCGCCGTCGGAAGCGCGGGTTTGTTAGGCGATCGTTTCGTCACCATCTCCCCGCCGACGAGCAAAACGACTGGATTCATCGCGCACGGAGCGCGAGTCGAGGGGGCTCGCGCGGGAGGCCTCGATGACATCACTAAGGAAGGTGGAGCGCTGATCAAGGATCTGCGCGGGACGGTGGCGAAGATCGACACCGCGGTCAACCGCTTGAACGAGCAGGCGCTGGGACAGGCGAACATGGATCATCTCAAGGAAACCTTCGACAATTTGAGCAAGACCAGCGCAGCCCTCTCGGAATCGTCAAAAAAGATCGACGGCGTGATCGAGAAGGCGGGTGGCACGATGGATTCCGCCAAGGAAGCGGCCGACAAGCTTCAGCTGGCGGTTGTCGATGCCCGCAAGACCGTCCAAGCGGCTGGCCGGGTGATAAACGAAGCGAGCACGGGCGACGGTTTGGTCCCGATGTTGCTAACGAATGAAGACGTGGCTAACAACCTGCGCGCCCTCATCAGCAATCTCCGCCGCCACGGCGTCCTGTTTTACCGCGACAGTGCGGCCAAGATCTCCCCGCCACCGGAAAACACGCCAGCGCCACGTCGGCGGGGTCGTTAGGCCAGGATGACACCGCAGCTTACGGTCAATCTGCTTCGGGTGCTCTTTGTCACCTTCTGCGGATTAGTCGGTTCGCTGGTCTCATCGGAAGCGGCGGGCAGTGCCTGGCCGGGGCTGTTGATCGGTTTGCTCTTTGGGCTTGTCCTTGTTTTGGTGGACCGGTTGCTCAAGGGGCTTTCCCTTCGCGCCTTTTCCTCCGCTACCCTTGGCCTTCTCCTCGGCCTTTTCTTCGCCAATCTGCTCCTCGCCTCCCAGATCTTGCGTTACCAATCGGAGGAGACGCAGTGGATCGCGCGCCTCGTCCTCTACTGCGGCTTTGGTTATCTCGGCACGATGCTGGCGATGCGGAGCAATCGCGACGAATTCTCCCTGATTATCCCTTACGTCCGTTTTGCCCGCGAGACGACGCAGCACGAACCACTCGTCATCGACACCAATATCATCATTGATGGCCGCATCGCGGATCTTTGCGCGACCGGCTTCCTCAGTCGCTCGCTCATCGTCCCGCGCTTCGTCCTCGGCGAATTACAAAGGCTGGCCGATTCGCATGACGGCATCAAACGGGAACGCGGCCGGCGCGGTCTCGACATTCTGAATCAGCTCCAGCGCACGCGTGAGATCGAGCTCACTATTCACGACAGTGGCCTCGACGAGAGTGAGCTGCCGATCGACACGCGCCTCGTGCGCATCGCCCAGGTGCTGCAGGCGCGTCTCCTCACCAACGATCAGGCATTGAGTCAGGTGGCGCGTTTGCAACAAGTGCCGGTCTTGAACCTGACCGATCTGACTCGCGCGCTGCGTCCAGTCGTGGTGGCCGGTGACGACTTGGAATTGAACCTGGTCAAAGAGGGACGCGACGCGCATCAGGCGGTCGGTTATCTGCCCGACGGGACGATGATCGTCGTCAACCAGGCGCGTCGCCACCTCGGGCAGGTGGTGAACGTGGTGGTCTCGACTGCACTGCAGACTGCGGGCGGGCGAATCATCTTTGCGGAGCTGAAAGAGAATGCGGTTGTGCGAACCGCACTCCAGGCCCGGGCGACCCGCGACTAACGAATTCCGACCGCGGTTCGAACCCGCGCCATCACATCAGCCGCGATGGAGTTGGCGCGCTGGGCACCTTTGGCCAGGACTTCATCGATGTAATCGGGCTGGGCTAGAATCTCCTCCCGCCGCTGGCGCATCGGCGCGAAAAATTCCCACAAACGGCCAAAAAGGTGTTTCTTAAAGTCGCCGTAGCCAGTGCCCCCGGAGACGAAGCGTTCGCGCATCGCGGCGATTTCGTCCGGGCCTGCGACGAGGGAGAAGAGCTGCAGGATCGCCGAGCCCTGCGGATCTTTCGGCGCCTCCACTGGCGTCGAGTCGGTCACGATGCTCATGACGCGCTTCCGCATCTCTTTTTCCTCCGCGAAAATGTCGATCGTGTTGCCGTAGCTCTTGCTCATCTTTTGCCCGTCGAGACCGGGGACGACGTCGGTTTGGGCGTGGATGCGGGCCTCGGGCAACTTGAGAATTTCGCCGTAGGTCTCGTTGACCTTGATCGCGATATCGCGGGTCACTTCGAGATGTTGTTTCTGATCCCGGCCCACCGGCACGACGTCGCTGTGGTAAATCAAAATGTCGGCCGCCATCAGGACCGGGTAGGTGAAAAGTCCGGTCGAGGCGGACAGCCCGCGCGCGACCTTGTCCTTGTAGGAATGAGCGCGCTCCAGCAGTCCCATCGGCGTGACGGTGCTGAGAATCCACGCCAGTTCAGTGACCTGGGGCACGTCCGATTGGAGAAAGAGCGCAGCCCGCGCCGGATCGAGCCCGCAGGCGAGGAAATCCAAGGCTACCCGACGGACATGGGCACGGAGGAGAGCCGGGTCACGGACGCTGGTGAGAGCATGATAATCGGCGATGAAATAGAGCGCCTCGCCCTCGGCTTGCAGGCCAATGGCGGGCCGCATCATGCCAAAGTAGTTGCCGATGTGGAGGAGGCCGCTCGGTTGGATGCCGGAAAGAATGCGCATGGCGGATGAAGCGAAAGCTTCGCGTTAGGCGCGAAAGGTTCAACCCGCAATCATACTTGGCGTTCGTCTATGCGGCGGGCACTAAACCGTGGCCAAGGTACGCGCCCTGCTGGAGAAAGGTTATGCTTGTGCTTCTGCTTTGCGCGGCCGGTCTGGCGATGTCGTTAGGCTTGCTTGGGCGCCGGAGATTGCGCGCGGGCGTCCCGATCATCTATCGGGTAGTGGAAGCTTCGACGCATCCCGGACCGGAAGCCCAGGAAGTGCATCCCTCCGAACATGGTGAACTCTACTATTACCTGGTGAGGAAATACTGGCGGGTCGAGCAAGTGCTCGAGGATGGCTGGATCGTCGCCCTGACGCCTCTGATGGAGCATCATTACCTGCGCCAGGATGATCCCAATCTGCGCAAGGCCAACCTGGTCGAGCGCCTCCGCTTCGCAGCCCGCTTCCCGGCTCCTGCCTAACGAACCCCTTCGCTCTGCCCGCTGCCCCTGCTCAAACTGGAGGCGAGGAAGGAGAAAGCCTGAGGCTTGATTTGCGACCAGTTCTCGAAGGAATGGCCGGAACCCGGAATGCTCATCGCCTCATAGTTGCGGGCTCCCGCCTCCTGGAGCCGGGCGACCATGTCGTCGAGCTGCCCCGCCGGCATCAGATCGTCGACGGAATCGACGAGGTAAAGCGGCGCTACCGTCCGCCGCAAAACCCACGCCGGCGAAGCCAGGCGGAGCGCGGCGGTGTCGGTCGAAGGCACGCCGACGTAATTGGTCACCACCGCAATAAAGAGAGCGAGTCCGTCATCAGGCCGGAAATCGCTGAAATCGTAGGCGCCCGAAAGGCAGACGGCGACATCGAGGCGGTCGCGGCCGGGTTGGCCCGTGGTCGCCGCCCAGGAGGAGTGGGTGGCGCCGGACGAGCCGCCGACGGCGCCGACTTTTCCGTTACTGCGCGGGTCGTCGCGGGCCGCCTGGACGGCGAGCTGAACGTCGTCGTATTGATCGGGGAAACGGCCTAACGACCTCTGACCCGGCAGAGAACCGGGCGGAGCGAGACGATAGTCGATGGAAAAAGCAAGATAACCGGCATTGGCCAGATCTTGCGCGCAGGTGGTGGCGCCGGAATCACCCTTTTCGCCCCCGTAGAAGTTGCCGCCATGAATGACCAGCACCGCCGGCCACGGCCCGTTCCCTGCCGGAGTGAATACGATCCATTCCAACGGCGTCCCGTCGCTCGCCACAGCGTAAACTTCCATCTCCTGCGGCGGCGGTGACGGCCGGACGGCCGCGCGAGCTATCGCGGGATTGAAAGCCGCGGTAAGAAGCGCAGCCATACCGATAAAGAACTGCTTCATGGTTCCATCCTTTCCTTTTGCGAACTATCTCGAAAGCACCCCCTGGTTGTCGGTGATGTTGTAGATTTCGATCAGCCCAATCCCAGACGCGCCATTGGTGTCGGACATTAGAGCGGTGTAGCTGCCCGGAACGAGAGTCACGAGCATGCCGGCTTCAGCTGGATGGGGCAGGGGCAGGCCAGCCCCATCGATTTCGTCGGCCTGCGTATCCTGCCAGTTGTCGTTTGAGAAAAGAGTGGTGCCCTGGCTATCGACCAGCACCAACTTCGGATCGGGCAGGGGATCGGTGATCGGAGCGGGACCCTCCGCGAACGATGGACCTAACGCGCGAAGGACCAGTGTGGCCGGGTTCGTCCCGCCGATAATCGTGCCGGCGATCATGGTCGCTTCGCCGGTTTCGACTCGCCCTCGCGTCGCGATGTTGAGCAGTCGGGGGGTAAGAAGCGAGTCCAGATCGTAGACTTCGACGAGCGCGATGTTTTGCGTTCCTTCCGCGCCGTTCACGATGGCGGTGTAGGCGCCGGGAGCGAGCGAGGCGAGAACGACTGATTCCCTCGGGTCGTTAGGCGCGAGGGTAGTATCGATTATTTCCTGAGTCTGCCCGCCGGTCATCCAATCGTCGTTCGAGGCTACGATTTGGCCGGTAGAATCGAGCAACTGCAGGCTGGGATCGGCCAGAGCGGAAGCGACGCCAGCGGCGGTCAGCGACGGGCCGATCGCCCTCAACAGGATGCGTTTTGCTCCGCCGCTCGGTCCGAGGATAAAGCCGCCAATCAGCACTTCCTCACCGGTGCCTGCCCGAGCACGCGTCGAGAGGTCGAGCAGGGCATCGCCGCTCGGACCCGGGGTGGGCGTGGGAGTTGGCGAGACCGTTGGAGTTGGCGTGGCGGTCGGGCTTGGACTGACGGTCGGGCTGGGGGTGGCGGTCGGGCTGGGGGTGGCGGTCG
>JALYOR010000236.1 GCA_030856765.1 Verrucomicrobiota bacterium
GCCCAGGGCTGGGCGGAATACGGCAAGGTCTATGGGGCGCTGGTGATCATGGCGGCGTTTTTCTCCACCATCATGACGGTGCTCTTTAAGGTGCGCGATCGGGTGCTCGTCTGGCAGAAGGGAGTCATCAAATGGTAACCGCAGCTCCCAGCCCAGGGGTGAATGCCGCGGCTTCGCTGCGGGTCTGGCATGTGTCGATGGATTTTCCGTCGCCGGACGGGGGCATCACTCCCGGCGCCGTGGCGTTGGACGATGTCTCTCTCTCGGTCGCTCCCGGTGAGCTGGTCTCGATCGTGGGACCGAGCGGTTGCGGCAAATCGACCCTCCTGCGAATGATCGCCGGGCTGACCATGCCTACCACCGGCGAACTGGCGATTGGAGCGGATCCAATCAAGGCGCCGAGCGCAGAACGCGGCCTCGTTTTCCAAGACCCGAATCTTTTCCCCTGGCTGACGGTGCGGCGCAATATCGAGGTCGGCCTGATCGCGCAGGGCAAGCTGCGGGAAAAACGGCAGGAAGTGGATGAATTCATGCGGTTGGTCGGCTTGGAATCATTCGCCAATTCGTTCCCCCATCATCTCTCCGGCGGCATGGCCCAGCGCGTCTCGCTGGCGCGCGCTCTTATTAATCACCCCAAGGTCCTCCTGCTCGACGAGCCGCTCGGGGCGCTCGACGCTTTCACCCGGATGCGGATGCAGGATGAAGTGCTGCGCCTTTGGGAGGCCCGCGGCACCACCATGCTCTTCGTTACCCATGATATCGACGAAGCGATTTACATGAGCACCCGGATTGTGATCATGACCCAACGGCCCGGCAAGATCGAGCAGATCATCCCCGTGGATCTGGAGCGGCCGCGCGACCGGAGCAGCGAGGAATTTCTCCACCTTCGGGGCGAGATTCTCGAGATCCTGCATTTCGCCGGCCAACCGCTGGTTGGGAATAAGAGCTAGGCGAGGGCTGCGGCCGAAGGATTCGTTAGGCTGGAGCCGAGCCAGTTGGCATTCCGAGCGTTCCTGCGGAGAAGACGTCCCCGTTAACTCTTTTGCGCCGCCTGCGGGAAATCTGGTGGACGAGTCCCCTCGTCCGCCTTACAACTCTCTCTTTTCGCCACCAATGTCCCGCCGACAAAAACTACCGCTAGACAACGACGCCGAACCTACGGGTCCTCGGATGCCCGCGGTGAGCCCGACCCTGGCTCCGGGCGAACCGACCGATCTCGAGTTGATGGAGGGTATCCAAAACGAAGACCCGGAAGCGCTCTCCAAGCTCTACGATCGCTACAACGGTATCGTCAAAGCGCTCATCCTGCGCGTCGTGCATAACGACGCCGAGGCAGACGACCTGCTTCAGGAGATCTTCATGGAGCTCTGGAATCAGGCCAAGAATTTCTCCGCTCAAAAGGGCAAACCTCTTGGCTGGATGGTCACGCTGGCCCGGCGCCGGGCGATCGATGGTTTGCGCAAGAAACAGGCCTACCAACGGGCGGGCGAGCGCCTGCAAAATGAGGTCGAGCAACAGCCCGAGGCCTGGGTGCACAATGCGACCGAAGAAGAAATCAATTTCTCCGATACACGTGTTTTGATACGTAAAGTCATCAACGGCCTCCCTCCAGCGCAACAACAGGCGATCGACCTCGCATTTTTTCGCGGCATGAGTCAGCGCGAAATCGCCGCAGATACGAATACCCCTTTAGGGACCGTTAAAACCCGCCTCGAATTGGGGCTGAAAAAAATATACGACGGCCTGAAAGAGCTGAAAGATTAACTTTGAAGAATTCCAGAACCGCGCCCGACTCTATGTCATTGGCGCGCTGGAAAATGGCGAGGTCGCCGAGTTCGAAGCGGCGAGGCGGAATTTCGGACAGCAGGCCGAGGATTTCATCACCGAATGCTACCGACTGCATGAGGCCTTCGCCCTCAGCCTTCGCCCGGCCAAATCGTCGGATGCGCTCAAAGAGCGCCTGATGAAAATGGTCCGCGAGCGCAAAGGCTCTCAGCCTGGCTAGCGGGCGCCTTTTACTCGCCAGCGGGCGGCGCCTCGCCGCACTCCATCTCGCGTAGGATGAACTCCTGCAGGAACCCGTAGAAATTCACCTGAAACAAACTCAGATCGCGCCGGGATCCGATCGGCGAGCGGTAGTGATCGCAAAGCTCGGCCTCGGTAAAATCGTACTTCGCCGCGATCGCCAGGCGAGCCTGATTGAGCGCGTTGAGCCAGGCCTCGGAGTGCTCGCGGGGGATGCGGAGCGAGCAATTCGCAAAGGGCTTCTCGGTCTCGACCAACTGCTGCAGGTCGGCTTCGACCGTTTCCGTAGCCGTTTGGAAGAGCCGGCGCAATTCCGGTTCGACATAGACTTTCCATTCGGCGCAGAGCTCCTTCTCGTCCGGAATCGCCGGCAGACTGTAGAGGCGCGCCTCGGCCGCGGGAACAGCTTCGGGACGAGTGCTGACCGGAATCTGCCGCAACAGCTCGGCCAGAAACGGGTCGATGTCGCTGATCCCGAGCACACCGTTGTTTCGGAAAACTTCCATCTTCAGCTCGTCCGCTCGATCGTAGCGAGGAGGAGGTAGCCGTGCAACTGC
>JALYOR010000248.1 GCA_030856765.1 Verrucomicrobiota bacterium
TACCCCGATCGCGTGCTTTTCCTCGTGACTGATCGTTGCGCCAGCTACTGCCGCTACTGCACCCGCAGTCGCGTGGTCAGCGGCGTAGGCGAACAAGAACTTCACACCGAGTTCGAATCCGCCTTTAAATATCTCGAAGAGCACACCGAAGTGCGCGATGTCCTCCTCTCCGGCGGCGACGCCCTGATCTTCAGCGATGCGAAGCTGGAGAAAATTCTCAGTCGTCTACGTGCGATCAAGCACATCGAGTTCCTCCGCATCGGCACCCGCGTGCCGATCTTCCTTCCGCAGCGGATCACGCCTGAGCTTTGCCAGATGCTGCAGAAATATCATCCGCTCTGGATGAGCATCCACGTCAATCACCCGCGCGAGCTCACCACCGAAGTGAAAGCCGGCCTGGAAATGCTGGCCAATCACGGCATTCCGTTAGGCAACCAAAGCGTTCTTCTCGCGGGCGTGAACGACGATCTCGAGACGATGAAAAACCTGGTGCACAAACTCCTGATGTGCCGGGTGCGCCCCTACTACCTCTACCAGTGCGACCTCATCACGGGCTCCGCGCATCTCCGCGCCTCGGTCGCGAAAGGGATGGAGATCATCGAGGGCCTGCGCGGCCACACCACCGGCTACGGCGTTCCGCAATTCGTCATCGACGCCCCCGGTGGCGGAGGCAAGGTGCCGATCAATCCCGGCTACGTCCTTTATCACGACAACGAGAAGATCGTGATCCGCAACTACGAGGGCAAAATCTTCGAGTATCCGGAAACCGGAAACGAGAACGTGCAATTCGCGCCCCAGCGCGAGTACCACGACGAATATCTCTATTCCTGATCAGCCGGTCAGGAAAAGCCGCCACTGATCGGGAGCGTCTGCTGCGTGCTGCTCCCGCAGATCGGTGCGAGCACCGCACCGGCACCGTTTCCGGTTCCGATGGTGACCGGACCGGAAATGAACGGGCGCTTGATGGCGCGTTGCCTCTTCGTCTTTCAAGGCGTCGGCGGGGTTGGCGTGTCACCGCCCGGGTCATGCAGATCCACGATCACGCGCGCGCTCCGGTAGCCGGCGTAGAACGGCGGATTTGAGAGCGCGCTCTGACAAATGACAAACAACTACCGCCGAGCGATTACGTCCATTACGTGGGATCTCGACGCTCATAGGAGACTGTCGGACTTGCCATCGGTCGTCTGGGGATGAGCATGCCGGGGAAACGTGGCAAGAGGAAAGGGTGCGGGAATTCTGCGGTAGAAGCGCTGCTCCAGGAATCAGCCGGATCGCAGGAGGGCGGCTGAAAGGGCGCTTGAAAGGGAAGTGGAAAAAGCCTGGCCAGCCTAAGTAGCCCCCTAACAAGCCCTGCCTCTGAGCGCGGCCATTTTGCGGCAGTTGTAGGCCAAGGCGACAGCAGCCATTCGAGATTGACTTGAGCCAACCCGCGCAAGCTGAAACGTCGAAAGCCCATCAGGTTTTTGATCACGTGGAAAGGCGCTTCACTCAACGCCTGCCGCCGCGCGTAAAGCCGCAACCCTTCGGCTTGGGCCAATCGTTTTCGCATCTTTTGGCGTATCTGCGCGACCGCTTTCCGCTGCGCGCTTTGCCGGGAGCTCTTCCCCGTCGGGCCCACCCCCACTGCCCCTTGGGGTGGACAATAGACCAGCGTCTCCCCACTGGCTTCGACTTGGGCGATTTGAGATGCGTTATCGTAGCCGGTGTCGACCAATACTCTTTGCGGCCGCCCCAGCGGGGCGGGGATGGCCTGGACTCCGCTCACCAGTTGTTGCCGGTCGTTGGTCGCGTTGACCACGTGCGCCCCGACGATCAGTCCCACCCCATCCCCATCGATGGCCGCCTGCGCGTTGTAGCCCTGGAGGAAAGGTCCCTCGCGCGTGGGCATGAGCGCGCTCTCGCTGTCGGTCAAGTTGATCTGGACCCCACGGACACGCTGCTTCGGCCGGGGCCCGCAGGCGCCAGAGGACGGCGGATCGGCCGAGCTCTTTTTCTTTTTTGCCTCCCGCTGCGCCAGCCGCGCTCTGGCTTCTTTGAGTTTGGCTAAACGACGCTCCGCGCTGCCGTGGCTCGCCGGCAGACTGTAACCGTCCTCTTCTCTTTTGCCGTCGGCCAGTTCGGCCTGCGCCAAGCGCCCGCTGACTTCTTTTTCCAGTTGCTCAATCTGCTCCTCCAACTCCCTCGCCCCCACCGTGCGGCGCTTGCTCGCGTTCGCGCCCACTTTGGTTCCATCCAGACTCACCGTCCCCAGTTTAAGTAAACCACTCTCCCGCGCCAGCTCCAGCACGCTCACAAAACAACTCCCCAAGAGCGCCTTATTGTGCCGCCGAAAGCTCGCAATCGTGTCGTGATCGGGATGGGTGTTGGCGCAAAGATAACGCGCCGCGATGCTGTCGTAGGTGCTGCGCTCGATCCGGCGCGAACTGAACAGCCCGGTGGCATAGCTGTAAATGAGCAAGCTCAGCATCATCCCGGGCGGATATTGCTCGCTCCCGCTCCCACGCACATTGAGCGCTGCCCCCTGGAGATCGCTTAACTCCACCGCTTCCAAAACAAATTTTGCCAGGTCGTTGTCCGCCACCCATTCCCGCACATCGGGCGGCAACAACATTGGTGTTTGCCGGTCTATGTTCACAAAGCGAGTGGCCATGCCCGCTCTTTTACCACAAGGCAGCCAAAGTCCGACAGTCTCCATAGAGCGCCGCTACAGCGAGCGCGCTTCTTCTGTAGCGGCAGTCTATGACCGCCCGACGTGGTGCAACATCCCGGGGGGGGAACACGCCGCACATAGAGCGCCGCTACAGGGGAACGCCTCCTTTGCCCCTTTCGTTTCGACTTGACTGCGCACCCCCGAGTTGGCCACGCTGGCGGCCTTATGAAAAGACCGCTAACCCAGCGTTTCGCCGCCCTGCTTGCTCTTCTCTGTCTCGCTCTTGTGCCCGTGACTCTCGCGGTCGAGCCGCCGCCGGGGGGTGGTTATCCTACGGAGAACACCGCACTGGGAGAGGAGGCGTTGTTTAACCTCAGCCCTGGGAGCATTGGAGAGAACACCGCCTTGGGATTTCGAGCTCTTTTCAGCAACACGCAGGGCGCCAGTAATACCGCGGTGGGGGACAGCGCGCTCTTCAGCAACTTGGACGGCGGCGCCAATGTCGGTGTCGGCTTCTGGGCGTTGCACGACAATACCACCGGCAGCAGAAATGTAGCGGTGGGCGATTTTGCCATGGTCAATAACACCACAGCCGATAACAATACCGCGATCGGGGATGCGGCGATGCAGGGTAACACGACCGGCTTTTATAATGTCGCGGCTGGTTCGGGAGCGATGAATTTCAATACCTCTGGCAGCTTGAATACGGCACTGGGTGCCAAGGCTCTCGGGTTCAATGGCACGGGCGGCAAGAACACGGCCGTCGGATACGGAGCGCTCAATCTCCTGTCTACCGGAGAGGGTAACACGGCCATCGGCACGCTGGCCGGCTTGAAACTGACGACAGAGAAGAACAATATCGACATCGGCCACCAGGGAGTGGCGGGAGATGCCAATACTATCCGCATCGGCACGCCTCGGACGCAAAAGAACGCATTTATCGCCGGGATCAGCGGAGTGACGGTAGCGAGCGGCGTCGGAGTTGTGGTGGATCAGCAAGGGCATCTCGGCACAGTGACTTCCTCGTCGCGCTACAAGGAGAAAATCCAGCCGATGAAAGACGCAAGCGAAGCGCTCCTTGCGCTCAAGCCGGTGACGTTCCGCTACAAGAAAGAGCTGGACCCGGCGGCGATCCCGCAATTCGGCCTCGTGGCGGAGGAGGTGGCGAAGGTCGATCCCGACCTGGTCGCGCGGGATGAGGAGGGCAAGCCTTACACCGTCCGCTACGAAGCGGTCAACGCGATGTTGCTCAACGAATTCCTCAAAGCGCACCGCCAGCTCGACGAACAACGCGACGAGATCGACTCGCTCAAAGCGAGCATGACGAAGCTGCAGGCGACGCTCGAGAAGATGAGCGGGCAGTAAACGCTGGAGGGCATCGCGCTGTCGATGCCTCGTTCTCCCCGGGCGCGCTGGGTGGAGGGCACGCCCTCTCGACGCTCCGGAAGCGACGGCGCGCTTCCCTCCAGGGGACGTGAAATTGCGCCGGGCGGGTTCTGCGAGCAAGATTAGCCGCATGCCTGATGTCGCGCTGCCGATCGATCCCCAATGGTACAAAGACGCGGTCATCTACGAGCTGCACGTC
>JALYOR010000274.1 GCA_030856765.1 Verrucomicrobiota bacterium
GCCATGCACCACAACATCACTCCGCAAAAAATGCGCGAAGAAATTGAAAAACACGACGGGATGAACGGGCTGGTGGAGCAGGTCTTGCTTTCCAAGACAATTGATTTCCTCGGGTCGAATGCTACCGTCGAGGGCGCGGCCGCGGCGCCAATTCCAGCAGCGGATGACGAACCAAAATGACGACAAATCGCGATACCAATTTTTCCCAATCTGTTCTCGTCCCGATGGTGGTCGAGCAGACCGGCCGCGGGGAGCGCAGCTACGACATCTACTCGCGCCTGCTCAAGGACCGGATCGTCTTTCTCGGCACGCCAATTGACGACCACATCGCCAATCTGGTGATCGCCCAGCTTCTCTTCCTGCAAATGGAAGACGGCAAGAAGGACATCAACCTTTATATCAACTCGCCTGGTGGCTCGGTCACCGCGGGCCTGGCGATCTACGACACGATGCAATTCCTGACCTGCGACGTCACGACCTATTGCCTCGGCATGGCCGCCAGCATGGGCGCGGTCCTGCTCAGCGCGGGGACGAAAGGCAAGCGCTTCGCTCTGCCCAATTCCGACATCATGATTCACCAGGTCTCGGGCGGAGCGCAGGGCCAGGCGAGCGATGTGGAGCGAACGGTCGAATACATGTTCAAGCTCAAGAAGCGCTTGATCCGCATTCTCTCGCAACACACCGGCAAGCCGGAAGAGAAGGTCCTGCACGATTCGGATCGCGATTATTACATGAACGCGGCCGAGGCGAAGGAATACGGTTTGGTCGACGAAGTGATCAAATCGCGCAAGGAGGCGAAGCTGCTCGACGGCACCGGTAAGGCGATCAACGACCGCTCGACAGCAGTCGCCGAGGCGGCGCTGCCGCAGAAGGTGGAGGAATAGGAACTGCTTTAACGGGGAATCGATTATGGCTCGCGCCTCGAACCTCACCATGTGCTCCTTTTGTGGCAAAAGCCACGCCGAGGTGCGCAAGCTCATCGCCGGGCCCGGCGTCTACATTTGCGACAGTTGCATCAACGTCTGCAAAAGCATCCTGGATAAGGAACTGAACGAAGACGCCCGCCGGCAATCCTCGACCATCCGGGTCCCCAAACCGACCGATATCCGGCGTTCGCTCGACCAGTATGTGGTCGGGCAGGACATGGCCAAGAAGACGCTCTCAGTCGCGGTCCACAACCATTTCAAGCGCGTGCTCCAAAGCACCCCGCCGGCCGACAGCTCGGCGGCCTTCCAGCCCGATCCGTTTGCCGACGTGGAGATCGAAAAGAGCAACATCCTGCTCATCGGCCCGACCGGTTCGGGCAAGACGCTTCTCGCGAAAACCCTGGCCAAGATTCTCGACGTCCCTTTTTGCATCGCCGACGCGACCACCCTGACCGAGGCCGGCTACGTGGGCGAAGACGTGGAAAATATTATCCTGCGCCTTCTGCAGAACGCCGATTACGACGTGAAGCGAGCCGAAATCGGCATCGTTTATATCGACGAAATCGACAAGATCGGACGCAAGACCGACAACGTGAGCATTACGCGAGACGTCTCGGGCGAAGGCGTGCAACAGGCCTTGCTTAAGATTCTTGAAGGCAGCACCTGCAACGTCCCGCCGCAAGGCGGCCGCAAGCATCCGCACCAGGAATACATCCAGGTCAACACCGAGAAGATCCTTTTCATTTGCGGCGGCGCCTTCGTTGGGCTGGACAAAATCGTGCAGAAACGGATCGGCAGTAAGACGATGGGCTTCAGTAGTCCGTCGCTCGAAGTCGAGGAAGCGCTCCGCCGCGAAGCGGTGCGCCACGTCGAACCGGAAGATTTGTTAGGCTTCGGCATGATCCCGGAATTCATCGGCCGTCTCCCGGTGCTCAGTGCTCTCGACGCCCTGACTGAGGACGAAATGGTGCAGATCCTGACCGACACCAAAAACGCGATGATCAAGCAGTATACCAAGCTGTTTGCGATGGAGGGTGTGCGCCTGACCGTAACCAAGGACGCGCTGCGCGCCCTTGCCGCCCAGGCGGTGACGAAGGGGACCGGCGCCCGCGCCCTGCGTTCGATGCTGGAGCGGATCATGCTCGACATCATGTATGACGTCCCGAGCCGCGAGGATATCGCCGAAGTCACGATCAATCGTGCGGTAGTTGAAGGCAAAAAAGTCCCGCTCATTCGCAAGAAGCAGGACAAGGACGCGGCCTGAGGTGTCCCCGTAGGGCGGGCGCCCGCCCTAAAAAATTGAGGAAGGGCCGTTGTAGCCTGGGACGCTGTCCCCGGTCGAACGTCTACTGGCGCCGCAACCCTGCCGGGGACGGCGTCCCCGGCTACAACGCGGGCGCTTGCTCGCGAAAGCATTCGGAGCTTCGCAGGTTCGTTAGGCGGGGCGTTTCACATTCCAGGGCGAACCGGGGGTATAACCTTGGATTCTTCAGCAGACAGAACTACAC
>JALYOR010000299.1 GCA_030856765.1 Verrucomicrobiota bacterium
GGGATGGTCAAGGAAGGGACCCATTTCGCTCCCGAGAAGATCGCGGAATCTTTCCTCGAGCTCTATCGACAGCCGAAGGAAAGCTTCACGACCGAAGTGGATTACCGGTAGCGGGCCAGCTGCGGCGGGCAGAAGCGAGTTGCTTGCCGGGGGATTTGGCTCAACCGTGAGCCACACTTTCCACGAAAGGAAACTTTATGGCTACCGGCTTGGTCCTTCTCATTATCATCGCTCTCATCGGCTTTTTCGTGCTGATCTTCGTCATTGGCGGCTACAACGCGCTCGTCAGCCTGCGCAACCGCTACAAGAACGCCTTCTCGCAGATCGATGTGCAACTGAAACGCCGGTACGATCTCATCCCGAACCTGGTCGAGACGGCGAAAGGTTATCTCCAGCATGAACGCGGCACGCTCGAAGCCGTCATCGCCGCCCGCAATACCGCCGTCACCGCCAATACGCGCGCGGCGCAAAATCCGGGCGACGCTTCCGCGATGAAGGAGCTTTCCTCGGCTGAGACACAGCTGTCCGGCGTGATGAGCCGTTTGTTTGCCTTGTCCGAATCGTATCCCGACCTGAAAGCGAACACGACCATGATGACTTTAATGGAGGAGCTCTCCTCGACCGAAAACAAGGTCTCCTTCGCACGCCAGGCCTACAATGATTCCGTCATGGCTTACAACACGCGCCGCGAAGTCTTTCCGAGCAACATCATCGCGGACATGTTCAATTTTGCGCCGGCCGAGCTCTTCCTTGTCGATAAGCCGGAAGAAAAGGAAGCTCCCAAAGTCGCCTTTTAGTCGAATCCTGCACGGGTGGACTTCTTCGCGCGCCAGGACCAAGCCCGGCGAAATACCAAGCTCCTGGTATTCTATTTCGCGCTCG
Organism: Verrucomicrobiota bacterium; assembly: GCA_030856765.1. Taxonomy (GTDB): domain Bacteria; phylum Verrucomicrobiota; class Verrucomicrobiia; order Chthoniobacterales; family UBA10450; genus Palsa-1392. The sequence goes on from JALYOR010000299.1 coordinate 883, forward strand.
CTGTTCTTTGCCTGACGCTGGCGGTCTACGTTGCCGTTGCGCTCACTCTCGCCGGCACCGAGTTCCAGAGTTCGGACGGAACGATGGCCTTGAGTTGGTGGCAGCCCGATCTGTTTTTCGCGACCGCGCTCGGCAATCTGGCGGTCATTTCGGTCGGGAGCATCTTCAAGACCTTGCAGCTCGCGCGCGGCGGAAGTGCCGTGGCTGAGTTGCTCGACGGCCGTCTGATCAACTCCAGCGCCCGCGATGCCCACGAGCGCAAGCTGCTCAACGTGGTCGAGGAAATGGCGATCGCTTCCGGCGTTCCCGTCCCGCAGGTCTACGTCATGGATGGGGAGCCGGGCATCAATGCTTTTGCCGCCGGTTATTCCTCCGGCGACGCGGCGATCAGCGTGACGCGTGGCTGCATGACCCTCCTTTCGCGCGACGAACTGCAAGGCGTCATCGGGCATGAGTTCAGTCACATTCTCAACGGCGACATGCGGCTGAACCTGCGCCTGATTGGACTCATCTTCGGCATTCTTTGCCTAACGATTATCGGCCGCGTTTTGCTTCAGACCCGCGGGAAGAAAAATCCCCTTCCCTTGCTCGGCCTTGCCTTGATCGTGATCGGATGGGGCGGCGTTTTGTTCGGTCGCTTGATCCAGGCCGCCGTCAGCCGTCAGCGCGAAGTCCTGGCCGACGCGTCGGCGGTCCAGTTTACTCGTAACCCGGGCGGTTTGGCTGGGGCGTTGAAGAAGATTGGCGGCCTCGCGGCAGGGTCGCGGCTCCATTCGCCTCATGCCGAAGAAGCCAGCCATCTCTTCTTCGCCGACGGCATGGGCAGCTCCATTGTGAGTTTCCGGACGCACCCACCACTGATCGAACGTATTCGCGCTTTGGACCCGGCCTTCGACGGGAAGTTCCCCACCGTGATGATCCCGGACCCAGCGGACGAAGTTCCCAGCGAGCCGCCAGCAGTGCCGCCGCCGTTGCCGGCCTTACCGTTTCCGCAAATACCGCTGGCCGGTTTCGTGCCCGCCGTCGTCGCCCAACAAGAAATCGTCGGCGAGATTGGTCAGCCGACGAATCAACACCTGCGCTACGCAGTCGATTTTCAGGAAGCGATTCCTTCCTCCCTCCAAGCTGCGACGCGCGATCCCCTCGGCGCCTGCGCGCTGGTCTGTGCGTTTCTGCTCGATGAAGAACCGGCAGCTCGGGAAAGGCAGATCGAAGAATTAAGCGGGGTTGCGCCAGAAAGCATGCGTGAGGAAACCATCCGCATTTGGCCGGAGGCGAAACGCATGCCGCCGCACGCCCGGATCCCGCTGATCGATCTGGCCCTGCCCGCATTACGCCGCCTTTCCCCACCGCAGTTTGAAGAGTTCCGCCGCGCGCAAGAAACGCTGATGGCGAGCGATAACGAAACCAGTCTGTTCGAATACATGCTGCAGAAGATTGTGACCCGACATTTGGAAACCCATTTCTTTCCCGCGCGCCGGTCGGTGACCCAGTTCTACGCTTTGGCTCCCCTCGTGGCGGACTGCGGCGTGCTCTTATCGGCCACCGCCTATTGCGGTCACGAGGATTCTACCCAGGCGCACGCCGCCTTTGCTCAAGGCGCGGAATTGTTAGGCCGGACCGCCCGCAGCGACATCCCCTGGCTGCCGCCCGATCACTGCGACTTTTCCAATCTCGACCGCGCCCTCGAGCGCCTCAGCCAGGCCGTGCCGCAGATTAAAAAGAACCTTCTCAGTGCCTGTGCGCAGACGGTCGCGGCCGACGGCGTCATCCAGGAACCCGAAGCGGAACTGCTCCGCGCGATCGCCGATGCGCTCGATTGCCCGGTCCCGCCCTTCGTCCAACCGGAGCAAGCACCGAACACCTGATTCGTAAGGCGCTCTGCTCATCACAAGACGAATGATAGGCCAGTGCGGTTATTCGCCACCTTTTTCGGCGGAGACGTCCCAGGACTGCATCTTGCCGTCGGCCAGATTGAGCGCAGCGAGGTGCTCGCTCGAGCTCGTCACGCCCTTCTCGGTCTCCTGCACGATCCCGAAAAGAAGGAGGCGACCCGGGCTTTCGAAGCGATTGCGCAGATCGTGGTAGGGCAACGCGGTGGTCCATTGGGCTTTGAAATTGTCGTCCAGACGCGTGATCGCGAGGCGGCCTTCCTCATCCAACCGCGTGCGATGCACGACGAGGAAACCAGCCTGGTCCTCCAGGCGTAGCGGCTCCTGCGCGCCGGCGCGTTTGAGCAAGCCCGCCTCGAGATACTCCAGTGCCCCCGGGATGCGCGTCACGTCAAAGAGACGATCGTGGGTGCCTTCGGAGAACTCCTTCGTCTTGCCGATCCGCGCCGTCCAGAAGGTGCGCCGCGTCGGCCCGTTATCTTCATGCACGGTTTCCGGTTTCGTCATGTGATCTCCCCATTCGTCGTTTCCGGCCTGGGCGGCTTCCTTCTCGGTGAAGAAGC
>JALYOR010000282.1 GCA_030856765.1 Verrucomicrobiota bacterium
ATTCCGGGAGCGCACGCGAGGCTCCCCGAAGTTTGCCGCCACCTTTTTCTGATGCGGATGCGCGAGTGACTCTTCCAGCTCCTTCAGATATAGAAAGCAGCGGTCGGAATTTCCAGTGCTCACTTACCTCTGGATCATGTTTGGCGGCGCGCTGGGAACGGGGGCGCGCTTTTGGGCTTCCGGTTTCGTCGCCGAGCGCGCGGGCAAGACTTTTCCGTTAGGCACGCTTTTCGTGAACGTGACCGGGTGCTTCGTGATCGGGTTCTTCGCCGCGTTGACTGAACCGGGCGGGCCGTTCCTGGTCGCGCCGCGCATCCGGCAGTTTGTCATGATCGGGATCCTCGGCGGCTACACTACCTTTTCTTCCTTCAGCCTGCAGACGCTCGAGCTGGCGCGCGATGGCGACTGGTTCCGGGCCGGGCTCAATTCCGTGCTTTCGTTAGTCTGTTGTCTCGTCGCGGTCTGGCTCGGGCGGAGCGCGGCGCTCCTGCTTCTACCTCGTTAGGCAAAATCGTCATGAAACTTCCCGAAGAGGCTCTTCTCCTCCGCATCTACCTCGGCGAAAGCGATCGCTGGCAGCACCAGCCGCTCTACGAAGCGATCGTCCTGAAAGCGCGCGAGCTGCACCTGGCCGGCGCGACGGTGTTGCGCGGTCCGATGGGTTTCGGCGCTTCCAGCCGGGTGCACACCGCGAAAATTCTCCGCCTCTCGATGGATCTGCCGATGGTGATCGAGATCGTCGATGCGGAGGAAAAAGTGAACGCGCTCCTCCCGTTCCTCGACGAGATGATGGGCGGCGGTCTCGTGACCTTGGAGAAGATCAAGGTGATCCATTACCGCGGCGGATCGAAAGCAGCCGAATCGGCCTGACCGGCAACGCGCAATGCCGTCCGCCGGCTACCGGAAGTAAGCGGAGCCTTTGGAGAATTCCGCCTCGAGCTTCGAGCACATCAATTCGCAGAGATCGAGGATCTGCGGGTCGGAGATAAAGTAGAAGGCATTCAGACCCTGCTTGCGGCGGTCGACCATCCCAGCATCCATCAGGATACCGAGATGTTTTGAAACGTTCCCTTGGGTGAGATCGGTCAGCTCCATCAGGGCGGTGACGTGCTGTTCGCCACGCTCCAAGGCCATCAGGAGCTTGAGCCGGGCTGGCTCGCTCAGGACCTTGAAACGGCGCGCGACGAGCTGGAGGCCGCGTTCGGATAATTTTTTGCGTTTAGCCGGGCGAGCCATGTGACTTGAATACTACTATATCGTGATATAGTAACTACACCGAATTCGACAACATCGCTCAAATTATGAAACTCGTAAATCTCACTCCCTACTGGCCGGTCATCCTCGGCCTCCTCGTCGGCGGCGGTGTCGGCGCTCTCCTCGGCTATTTCAGCCAGTGCACTTCCGGCACCTGCCCCCTCACCTCGACCTGGTGGCGCGGCGCCCTCTATGGCGGATTCATGGGTATTTTGTTCGGGCTTTCTTCCTCCGGCACCCGCCCTTCGCAGGAGAAGCAGCTTCCGGCGGCCGGCGGAAGCGAAATATCCCAACGGTCGCCCGCGCCAGCCAGCTGGCGGCCCGGACCGGGTAGTTCTCCACGACCGGCCGGGAAGAGCGATTCGGGTTAGACCGCGGAACAACCAAAATTAGAAGGAGAATACAGCATGGGACTCATTTTTGAACGCATCCAGACCGACGGCATCGCCGAGCTGTCTTATCTCGTCGGGGACGACAGCGAAGGCGTGGCGGCGGTTTTTGATCCGACGCCGGACGTCGAGAAATACCTTGACCTGGCGCGGGAGAATAACCTCTCGATCACGCACATCTTCGAGACGCACATCCACGCCGACCTGATGAGTGGCGCGCGCGAACTCTGCGCGCGGGTTGATTCGGCGAAAATTTTCGCGAGCCACGAGGGCGACGCGCGTTACGGCTTCGACACCGAGAAGGTGAAAGACGGCGATACCTTCACGCTCGGGAAAACAATCATCACCGCGCGGCATACCCCCGGCCACACGCCCGAGCACATGAGCTACGAGCTGGCGGAAAAGGAGCGTGCGCAAAAACCGTGGGGCGTGCTGACCGGCGACTCGCTTTTCGTGAGCTCGGCGGGACGACCGGATCTGCTCGGCTCGAGCGAATCGAAGAAACTGGCCGAACAACAATTTCACACCCTGCGCGATTATTTCCTCAAGCTCTCCGACAGCGTCATGATCCATCCGGCGCACGGCGCGGGCTCGCCCTGCGGCGCTGACATTGGCGATCGGCTGCAGAGCACGATCGGCTACGAGCGCGATTCGAATCCGTTCCTGCAATTCGAGGACGTGAAAGAATTCACCGACTACGCCCTGAACACGGCGCCGCCCGTGCCGACCTACTACCCGCGGATGAAAAAGATCAACGCGAAGGGGCCGGAAATCATCGGCAATCTGCCACGCGTTCCGGGGTTGCCGCCCAAGGCATTTAAAGAAGCGATCAAGGAGAAGGACAATGTCCTGATCGACACCCGCACCATGCTCGGCTTCGGCGGCGGCCACATCCCGGGCGCGCTCAACATCGGCGGCTCGCCCATGCTCTCGATCTGGGCCGGCTGGCTGCTCGACCCGGAGAAACCGGTCCTGCTCGTTCTGGAAAAGGACAACGGCCTGGAGGACGTCATCCGGTATTTCATCCGCACCGGTTACACGAAATTCGCCGGCTACCTCGTCGGCGGGATGAAGTCGTGGGATAACGCCGGGTTCGAGCTCGCCGAAGTCCCGCAGATGAGCGTGCACGACGTGAACGCGGCCGACGGCGAGTTGCAAATTTTCGACGTGCGCACACCGGACGAATGGAAAGAAGGCCACATCCCCGGCGCCCACCATTTGTTTCTGCCCAAGCTGCGCGAGAAAGCGGCCGAACACGACAAAACGAAACCGACCGCGGTCTATTGCGACAGTGGTTACCGGGCCAGCATCGCGACGAGCATCCTGAAACAGGAAGGCTTCGCTGATGTGCGCAATGTCCCTGGCAGCTGGCAGGCCTGGAAAAAAGCGGGCTTCGAAGTGGAAGGAAAAATTACAAAATGAAACGCCTTTTCGTTTACCTGCTGTTGTTCGCGCCCTCGCTCGCTTTCGCGGCCGACCCACGCGTCGATGCGCGCAACTTTCCCGGACCGGCCTGGTCGCCTTACCTCGCGGGAGCGGGCATCGGCGTGCTCAGTTGGCTCACCTTTTATTTCGCGAACAAACCGATCGGGGCCTCTTCCTTCTACGCCACCGTTGCGGGCGGGCTGGGTCGGGTCTTCGCGCGTCGCCACACCGATTCGCTTGAGTATTACAAGGAGAACCCGCCCACGATTGGCTGGGAAACCGTCCTCGTTCTAGGCACCATCGCCGGCGCATTCATCGCCGCGCTGACCGGGGGCGAATTTTCCAACCGCTGGCTCCCGCCCTTCTGGGTCGCGCGTTTCGGCGAACAATCGTTAGGCTTACACGCTGCCCTCGGGCTCTGCGGCGGCCTGCTGATGGCGTTTGGCGCGCGGTTCGCGGGCGGCTGCACGAGCGGTCACGGCATCAGCGGCACGCTCCAACTCAACGTCGGCTCATGGATCTCGGTCATCTGCTTTTTCATCGGCGGCATCGCCGTCGCCTACCCGCTTTACCTCTTATGATTGATCCCGGATCCGCCGTGAAAAAAAGCAGCGCCAAACCCGAGCCGGCGATCGCGCCGGCCTCCAAACTTCTGCTCGCGCTCGTCGCCGGGCTCGCCTTCGGCTTCCTCCTGCAAAAAGGCGGCGCGGCCAAGTTCAACATCCTGATCGGCCAGTTGCTCCTCCAGGATTGGACCGTCGCGAAGATCATGCTGAGCGCGATCATCGTCGGCATGATCGGCATCTACCCGCTGCACCAGGCCGCGAAAGTAAACCTCCATCTCAAGCCGACCAAGTTGGGACCGAACATCATCGGCGGCCTGATCTTCGGCGCGGGCTTTGCGCTCATGGGCTACTGCCCCGGCACGGCCGCGGCGGCGTTAGGCCAGGGCAACTGGGACGCGCTTTTTGGCATGGCCGGTCTCGTCATGGGCTCCTATGTCTACGCCGAGATGTCCGCCTGGCTGAATAAAACCGGCAAGAAATGGGGCGACTTCGGCAAGATCACTTTGCCGGATGTGATCAAGGTCCCGCGGCTCCCGTTCGCTCTGGGCTTCGCGATTTTCCTCACCGTCTGCCTTGTCGTGCTGGAGAAACTGACCGTTCGTTAGTCATGCTCCAAAAATCCAAACTCCGCCTTCTTCTCGGCGCACTCCTGCTCGCTTCCTGCCTAACGACGTTGGCAGACGCCCCGGCCAGCGGCCAAGTCGCGCCTGCCTGGCAGTTGCAGGATCTCGACGCCAAACCGGTCAAGCTCTCCGATTTCAAAGGCAAGGTCGTCGTGTTGAATTTCTGGGCCACCTGGTGCCCGCCCTGCCGCGCGGAAATTCCCGCGCTCATTTCGCTGCAACAGCAGTACAGCCCACGGGGCCTGGTCGTGATCGGCGTGGCGCTGGACCAGGGGGGCGCGGCGGTGGTGAAACCTTTCGTGAAAAAGATGGAGATCGATTACTTTAACGTGATCGGCGATCAGAAGATGACCCAGGCCTACGGCGGAATCACGGTCGTGCCGACCACCTTCATCATCGATCGCCAGGGCAAGATCGTGACCGAACAAAAAGGCGCGGCGGATCGGGCCAGCTTGGAAGCCGAAATCAAGCTGCTCCTCTAAGGTGATAGTCCTGGCGCTGGTCCTGGCCCTCGCGATCGGCGTCTCCCTGGGATTGTTAGGCAGCGGCGGCTCCATCATCACTTTGCCGGTGCTGGTTTACGCGGCCAAGGTGCCGGCGGCAGAGGCTGTCGGGATGTCCCTCGCAATCGCCGGCATGCTGGCCGGCCGCAGATTCGCGAGCCAGATCGAAACCGAACGGCTCCGCCGCTGGTTCGCGTGGTTCGTCCTCGCCGTGGCCATTTTTGTCGTAGCCGAAAACTGGAAAGTCTTCCGCTAACGAGAAGCAACAAACCCAAAAGAACCAAAGACCAATGAACAAACTGATGATCCTCGCCCTCGCGACACTCGCGGCCCTGCCGCTCACCACCACGAACGCGCAATCTGAGAAAGCGCAAACTCACCGCGTCGTCTTCGAAGTGACGATGGAAGGCTCCGAACAATGGACCGCCGTCCTGAACAACGTCGAGAACCTGAAAAAATCGCTTGGCGACAAAACCGAAATCGAAGTCGTCGCGCACAGCAAAGGCCTTGGCCTGCTCGTCGCGAAAGATAATTCGTTCGTCGAGCGGATGAAAAAAATCAGCGAAACCGGCGTCGTTTTCGCGGCCTGCGAGAACACGATGAAAAAGAAAAACGTGACGAAGGATCAGCTCGTGCCCTTTGCGACCACGACCGATTCCGGCGTGGCCGAAGTGGTGCGCAAAGAGGAAGCCGGCTGGAGCTACATCAAGAGCGGGATATGATAGTGGACGGCCCGCGAAACCGCGGAGCCGGCATTATCGCCTCATGAAACTCCATCATATCCTCGCGCTCGGAGCGGCTGTCTTCGTTTTGCAAACTGCCTGCGGAAAGAAAGAGTCCGGAACGATCCCGGAGAAAACTGCCGCGGGCGGCAAAGTGGAGTGGCTGACGGATTTCGATGCCGCGAAAGCAGAGGCTCGGGCGCAGAACAAGACGCTCCTGATCGATTTCACCGGCTCCGATTGGTGCCCGCCCTGCATCGCGCTGGAGAAGATCGTTTTCTCGAAGCCGGGATTTGCCGAGTATGCCGCGAAGAATCTGGTTCTCCTGGAAGTGGATTTCCCGCGCCGGAAAGAGCAGAAGGCCGCGCAAAAAGAGGCGAATCAAAAACTCGCGGGTCAGTTCGGGGTCGAAGGTTTCCCGACCGTGATCCTCCTCAATCCGAGTGGCAAAATCGTCGGCCAACTCGCCTATTACCAGGACACCACCCTGCAGTCTTTCCTCGCCGAGATCGACAAGGCTCGCAGTGCGCGCGGGAGAGACGGCTCCTGATCTCACGCTCCTGGTGAAACATCTTGTTTTCGTGGGCGCAGGCCATGCGCATCTCGCACCGCTCAGCCAGACGGGTCAGTTCGTTAGGGCGGGAGCTCGGGTCACGCTCATCGCGCCGGGAGAGTTTTGGTATTCCGGGATGGGGCCGGGCATGGTCTCGCACTTCTACGAGGCGACGGATGACACGGTCGACGTCGAGCGCCTGGTTACGGCCGGCGGGGGAAACTTTGTGCGCGATGAAGTGGGGCGGATCGATCCTGAGAAACGCGAGTTGCACCTCCGCAGCGGTGCCGTGCTCGGATACGATCTTCTCTCGCTCAATGTCGGGAGCGAAGTGCCCCTCGAGAAAATCGAGGGCGCAGCGGAGCACGGGATCCCGGTCAAGCCGATCAAGAACCTGCTCACCCTGCGCGAGCGCCTAACGAGCGACGAAGCCGATGCGCGGATCGTGGTGGTAGGCGGCGGCGCGGCGGGTTGCGAAGTCTGCGTCAATCTCTGGCACCTGCTCGATCGGGCCGGGCGCCCCAAGCAGCTCACGCTCGTTTCCTCGGAGGCACGTCTGCTCACCCAGGCCACCCCGAAAGCAAGCGTGCTGCTGAAGAAATACATCGAGCAGCTCGGGATTGAGCTTATCG
>JALYOR010000312.1 GCA_030856765.1 Verrucomicrobiota bacterium
CAGGTCCTGCTCAACCTCTGCGTGAACGCCCGCGACGCCATGCCGCATGGCGGCAGCATCACCCTGGCGACCGGTGTCTGCTCTGGCGCTGAGTTGTGCGAATCGTTCAGCGGGGTCAACGCCGAGCGCTACGTCTTCGTGCGCGTGGCCGATACCGGTGGCGGTATTAGCAAGTCCGTGAGACCCCACATCTTTGAGCCCTTTTACACCACCAAAGAGCGCGGGAAGGGGACCGGCCTCGGTCTCTCCGTCGTCTACGGCGTCGTCAACAGCCACCGCGGCTTTGTCCAAGTCGAGAGCGAACCGGGCGAAGGCACCACCTTCAGCATCTACCTGCCACTAAGCAGCGCGGTTGATTCGGCCGATGGCGATGGTGATGGCCTGATGCGACCATCCGATCCTGCCCGCACCCTGATGTTAGTCGAAGACGAAGAGATGTTGCGCGATCTCGGCGTCATGTTGTTCGAGAGCGACGGCTACCGGGTCATCACGGCCAAGGATGGCGTCGAGGCGGTGGAAATGTTTGAGGAACACGCCGACCAGATCGGGTTGGTCGTCTGCGACCTTGGACTACCGCGGATGGGCGGGCGCGACGTCTTCATGCGGATGAAAGAGATCAAGCCCAACGTGCGGGTGATCGTCGCCAGCGGCTATCTCGAGCCCACTCTCCGGGCCGAGATCCTGCGCGCCGGCGTGCTCGAGACGGTGCAGAAACCGTACGACTTCCGCGAACTGCTCGTGCGGATCCGGGAGATCATCGGCGAACCGCAGACGGAAGAAGACCTCCAGCCGCAGCTCTTTTGAGTTGCACGATGACTTCGCGCCGCACCCATCACCGCACTCCGTTCGCCCTGGGTTGGGAAGCCGCCCGCGCCAACCTCGCGCCCGCGCTCCTTATCCAGGCCGTCATGCTCGCTCTGCTTCTCGGCTACTACTTTAGCCCTGCGGTCGCCGGTCTCTTGAATGACTTCGCCGCCTACAAGCAGCGCCACGGTTTCGGCTTTGTCATCATCGCCGCCGTCATTGCCGGCGCGATTGTGCCGGAGCTCTTTCTCATCTTTTTCTTCCAGCGGGGACGCGCCACGCGGCGCAATCTGCGCAATCTCCTGTTCACCATTCCGATCTGGGCCTTCGACGGCACACTCGTCGAACTCCTCTACCGTTACGAAGCCGCCTGGCTCGGCAACGTCGTCACCGTGCCGGTCGTCCTAGGTAAGATCGCGATCGATCAGTTCGGCTACAACCCCTTCTTCGCGGCGCCTTTCGGCGTCCTCACCTATGAGTGGAAAAACAGCGGCTTTACCTTCGAGTCGTTAGGCCGCGGCTTTAGCAGGGACCATTACCGCGACAAAGTCGTGCCCACCTTGCTCGCCACTTGGTCCGTCTGGATCCCGCTCATGGCCATCATCTATTCCCTCCCGCTCGCCTTGCAGTTCCCGCTCTTCAGCCTCGCCCTCACTTTTTGGGTCCTGCTTCTCACTTACATGACCAACAGCTTTGCCGCCAGACATCCGCGCGCCCTTCCCGCGGGCGCGATCATCAGCCCGGCTATCGTCCACACTCACTCATGAAATCACACGAAATCTTTCAGCAGATGTCGCCCGCGCTCGCGGTCGAGATCATTAGTTACCTGCAAAAGGAAGACAACCAGATCTACAAGACGGTCGTGCAAGGCCTGGCCCAGCAGCGCAAGCTGCGCGGCGTCTTCGTCGAGCGTAAACCTCCCGCCGAACGTTACCCGTGGATTCAAGCCGCCCTCAGCCGCAAAGTCAGCGACACCTTCGCCGCCCACCTGCTCCAAGCCTGGCTCCTCGGTGCCCACAAATCGCTCCTCTGCGATTTCCTGGATTCGTTAAGCATCGCGCACGACGCCGACGGCACGGTCGAGAAACTCCCCGAGTCCCCGCCGAAAGAGAAGCTCAAAGAAGTCATCACCCAACTGATCGAGAAATACCCGGCCGAGACCGTCTCCGTCTATCTGAACGCCTTCCACGACATGGACAGCACGGTCGAGTGGCCGCCGTTAGGCGAAGTCCTGGCCGAAGACGAGCGGATTAAGCTCGGCGCGAGCTGAGCGGCAATTGTAGGGCGGGCGCTCCGCCTGCCCAGGTTAGTCTGTGACGGAATCTGGAAGCCATGAAACCAGGATGGGGAGGGTTGAATCAGGCCGTAACGGATGCGTAGCAACGGCCGGGCTTTCAAAGCAGGAAGGCAGGAAAAGGAGTCGGGTGTGGCTTGTAGCGTGCGCTGTCCTCAGCGCATCCCAGGACCCTGAAGCGTCACTTCTAAAACTCCGCTGAGACAGCGGACGCTACAGGTCATCCCTCTGCGCTCGCTACGGTAAATCCAAGACTCCGTGCCCGCCCTGGAGGGCATCGCGCCGTCGATGCCTTTGGGGGTGGACGATGCGGCAGCGCGAGTTCACGCGCCATCCCGAGGAAGCGACGGCGCGCTTCCCTCCAGGGCTTGTTTTCTACGCAGGCGGCGCTGGTGTGCCGGGGTCCGCCGCCCCGCCGCCACCGCCCAGGTCGATCAGCTTGCGCGCGATCTTGTAGTCTTGGGAACGAGGAGGAAAAAGATCGACATTCGTCACCAATCCATTGTAATGCCCGATCATGATCTATGCGCACCGGAGCTTTGTAGTTCTCGCCCTCTTCGCCTCGTTGGTTGCTCGCCCGGCCCAAGCTTGCGACGGCACTTGGAAACTCGATCCCGTGGATGACAACTGGAATAACGCCGCCAACTGGTCGGACAATTGCGTCCCCGACGACGTTCCGCACTTTGGCGTCTCCAATCTCGTGGACATTACCGTGACCGAGGGAGCCTTTCCCTCTAATCTCGACTTTCAAGTCGGTGCCAGCTCCTACATCTTTACTGTGCCGGCGCGTCGGCAGTTCATCATCGAGGAGGAGAGCATTCAGAACCTATCCGGTGTCGAGCAGCATTTCGAGATGCTGGCGGACGCGTCAGGTCAGTCCGCGACGTTCGACCTCCAGAGCAGCTTCAGTGGGATATCCGCGGGCACGGGAATGGTCTTTACCACTCATGGCGGCCGGGCGAACGGCGGGGATGGCGGTTTTATCATCTTCCATTTTGAATCCGATGCCGGCAGCGCCACGCTGGTGAACAACGGGGGCGAGGTCAGCGGCGCAAAGGGCGGGACGACGATTTTCTTCGTCAATGGCAGCGCCAACCGAGCAGCGATCACCAACAAGGCTGGCTTGGTGGCAGGAGCTCTCGGCGGGACGACGATTTTTGGAACCGGTACGCACGGGGGTAGCTCCCATATCACCTGCGAGGGCGCCATGATTAGCGGGG
>JALYOR010000335.1 GCA_030856765.1 Verrucomicrobiota bacterium
GATTAATGCAGCCGCTGCCCGTCTGGCGCGACAAGCCGCGCAAGGCAAGGATGTTTGCGTCGCCGGAAGTGTAGGCCCGCTTGGTATCAGTGCCGATGAGGCCGTCACGCGAGGGATAGATCGGGCGGCGGTCTTTCGTGAGCAGGTCAGCGGTTTGCTTGATGGCGGCGTGGACGTGATTTTCTTCGAAACGTTTCTCGATTACGAAGAAATTAGGATCGCATTGGCCGCGAAAATGGAGATCTCGAAGGTGCCTGCAATTTGTTCTCTGGCCTGCGAGTCGGAAGGGCGGTTGTCCTCCGGTATTACGTTGGTAGAAGCGTTTGCCGAGCTCAGGGGTCTTGGAGCTAACATCTTGGGAGTGAACTGCTTGAATGGTCCGCAGGCGACCGTGCATCTTTTGGAACGCGTGCCGCTGAAGTTTTTGGTCTCGGCTTATCCCAACGCAGGCTATCCGCAGTACCACGAAGGCCGGTTTATTTACCACACCTCGCCGGAATATTTCGCAAAGATGGCGCGGGAGATGGCGGCCCAGGGAGCACGGTTGATCGGCGGCTGCTGCGGGACCACTCCGCGGACGATCGCCGCCATCGCCGCCAGCCTGGCGGAACTGGTGCCGGTTAGGAACAAGCCGACCAGGCGGATCAGCCAGCCAGCTCCGCCGGCCGCACCGCTAAAGCGCGCGGTCGCTACCGAGGAAAGCTTGCTCGACCGAATCGCGGGCGGCCACCGGGTTATCATCTGCGAACTCGACCCGCCGAAAACGCTCGCTTTGGAAAAATATTTCACCGGGGCCCGGGCACTAGTCGAAGCCGGCTGCGATGCAATCACTCTGGCAGATAACTCGCTCGCCATCCTGCGTGTCAGTAACCTGGCGATCGGCGCCATGTTGAAGGAACGCTTTGGGATCACCCCACTGCTTCATATGAGCTGCCGCGACCGCAATTTGCTCGGTTTGCAGAGCGAACTTCTCGGCATGGCCGCGCTCGGGATGCGGCACGTCCTGCCGCTCACTGGGGATCCAGCCAGAGTCGGCGACCACCCCGGGGCGGCCTCAGTCTACGACGTGAACTCCGTGCAGCTCATCGGCATCGCGGCGCGAATGAATGAGGGCTTTAACCATGCCGGAAAATCACTCAACGCCAGCACCCAATTTGTCATCGGGTGCACTTTCAATCCCAACTCCAGGAATATCGAAGCCCAAGTCGCCCGGCTGGAGCGCAAAGTCGCCGCGGGCGCACAATATGTCATGACTCAGCCGGTCTTCGATCTGCGAGTCTTGGACGAAATGGCGAAGCGGACGCAAGGACTAGGCATCCCGATTTTCACCGGGATCTGGCCGCTTTTGAGTGGCCGACAGGCAGAGTTTCTGCACAATGAAGTGCCGGGAATCGTGGTGCCAGAGGAAGTACGTCGACGCATGGCGGGCAGCGAGGGAGAGGAAGGTGGAACGCGAGGACTGGAGATCGCCCGCGAGATTACGCGGGGCGCCCTGGAACGTTTTCCGGGCATCTATCTGATCACGCCATTCTTGCGATTCTCAGCCACGGTTAAGCTGGCGGGGTTTGCGCGCGGCCTTTGACGGAGGAGAGTGGCGCTGATGTCCACCATGAGGCGAGCGATCTTCCTTCAAGTTGGCGGCCTTCTTTTTGTGGTCGCTGCCTTCCTCGTCCTGGGCCGTTTTTTCCCGATCGCCGAATGGATTGGATATGTGCAACAGAGAGTCATGCAGATGGGTGCATGGAGCGCGATCTGGTATCCGCTTCTTTACGCGGGGTGCAACGTCCTTCTCCTGCCTGGCGGATTCCTCAGCATTGGCGGGGGTTTCTTTTTTGGTCTTTGGTGGGGGTTCTTCATCGTCCTTACCGGCAATGTGATCGGAGCGGCGATTTCTTTTTTTCTCAGTCGCTGGATTGGACGCCGCTGGTTGCGACGCAAGCTGCTCCGCAATCCGACGCTCGAAGCGCTGGAACCGGCCGTCGAACGGGAGGGTTGGAAGATCGTCTTACTCAGCCAGTTACACCCTTTGTTTCCGACCAGCCTTCTTAATTATCTCTATGGTCTGACCACCATTCGCTTTCGGACTTGCATCCTCTGGGTGGCGATAGGACAGGCGCCGGGACTTTTCCTCTATGCGTATCTGGGGACTTTGGGACAGCTCGGCCTGAATCTGGTGCGTGGAAAGAGTCACCCTCATGCCATCGAGTATTGGCTTTGGGGTGGCGGATTGTTACTTTCAATCACTATTTTGGCGCTACTCGGCCGGATCGCGCTGCGTTTGTTGGAGGAAGCAGAAGAGAGGAGTGCAAAAAAGCCGACAGTTAGAAGGGAAAGCATGAATCGCAAAGCCGTGGTGGAGAGCACAGAAATATGGGCGCGGAGATAGACTGGACCGCTCTGGCAAGGCAGGCTTGGGAAGCTCGGTTGCGAGCCCATGCTCCCTATTCCAAGTTCTTGGTGGGCGCGGCCTTGCTGGGCGCCTCGGGAGAAGTTTTCCTTGGCTGCAATGTCGAGAATGCTTCTTTTGGTTTGACGATCTGCGCGGAACAGGCGGCGGTCTGCGCAGCGATCCTAGGCGGATGCCGTGCCTTCTCGGGTATCGCGATTGTGGCGGAGACAGAAAACCCAGTCACGCCGTGTGGAGCATGCCGACAGGTGCTGGCGGAGTTCGGACAGCAACTTCCAATTTATGCGGAGGGCCGGGGTGGAATTCACGCCCTGTCGACCTTGGATCAACTCCTTCCGGCGGCCTTTACAGGCAGCTCGCTCGACTCCTGATTCCACGTGGAACAATTTTTCCTTTCAAAATCGTACGACGTAGTCGTGGTAGGTGCGGGGCACGCCGGAATTGAAGCTGCTCTGGCGTCGGCCCGTCTTGGCGCTGAGACACTCCTCCTAAGCCAAAATCTGGACACGATCGGTCAAATGTCATGTAATCCAGCCATCGGTGGATTGGCCAAGGGACACATCGTCCGGGAAATCGATGCCATGGGAGGAGCGATGGGGATGAACGCCGATGCCACCGGGCTTCAGTTCAGAATATTGAACCAAGCCAAAGGGCCCAGTGTCCGGGCCCCGCGGGTCCAATGCGATAAGAAAGCCTACCAATTTCGGATGAAATCCGTGATCGAGCGGCAGCCGGGGCTGGACCTTAAGCAGGGCGGCGTGACGGATATCCTGGTCGAGAAGGGCCGAACGACCGGAGTGCAATCTGATTTCGGACTCTCAGTGCATGCGGAAAGAGTCGTCATCACCGCGGGCACTTTCCTGCGTGGATTGCTGCACGTAGGGGATCGGACGCAAGTGGGCGGCAGAATGGCCGATACTTCATCCCCGCTCAGTGACAATCTCCGGGATCTGGGTTTCACGACCGGGCGTTTTAAGACGGGAACCCCATGTCGGATCAACGGGCGATCGATCGAATTCGAGCAGTGTCTCCGCCAAGGGGGCGATCCTCACCCGGTCCGGTTCGGTTTCATTCCACCAGAGGATCAGATCGAAGGCGAGGATTTCCTCACCTTAAACTGGGGACGGGATGGAACGTTCCACGTGGAACAACTTCCCTGCTGGACTACGGGGACCACGCCCGAGACGCACGAGATAATTCGCCAAAACCTCCATCGCTCGCCTCTCTACAGCGGGCAAATCGCAGGAACCGGACCCCGCTACTGCCCTTCCATCGAAGATAAAATCGTCAAATTTCCCAGTCGCGAACACCACCAGATATTTCTCGAACCCGAGGGACGGCAAACGGAAGAGTTCTATGTCAACGGGGTTTCCACCAGTCTCCCCTACGAGGTTCAGATCGAATTTATCCGGTCAATTCCAGGATTGCAGCGGGCCGAGATCATGCGGCCCGGCTATGCTGTTGAATATGACTACTTCCCGCCCACCCAACTCAATCCTACGTTAGAGACTAAACGAGTTTCGGGCCTCTATTTCGCCGGCCAGATCAATGGAACTTCGGGATACGAAGAAGCAGCGGCCCAAGGATTAGTGGCGGGCACCAATGCCGCCTTGAGCTTATCCGGACGGTCCCTGATTCTTGAGCGGAGCGAAGCCTATGTCGGTGTCTTGATAGACGATCTCACCACGCAAGGCACGGTGGAGCCCTATCGAATGTTCACCAGCCGTGCCGAGCATCGACTTCTCCTCCGGCATGATAACGCGGATCAGCGTCTCACAAAAAAAGCAGCCGGGATCGGGCTGGTGACTGAGAATCGCCTTGCAATCCTCGAAGAGAAGATTCGTACGCTTGAATTGGCCAGGGCGATCGCAGGGAGGGTAAGAGTCGAGGGCCAACTCCTCAACCAGGCAATGAAACGACCGGAATTCCGGTGGCGGGAACTTCCGCCCAATCTCCTTCAGGGAATCGCTCCCGAGATTTGGAATCTCCTCGAAACGGAGCTTCGCTACGAGGGATATATTCTTCGTCAGCGCGACCAGTTGCTGTCTATCCGAGCCGCCGAGGCGGTTCGGATACCGGAAGAAGTGGATTATTCAGAAGTCCCCGGTCTCCGAAACGAGGCTCGGCAAAAGCTGACGGACCTACGGCCCGCAAGCATCGGGCAAGCAAGCCGGATCAGTGGCGTTACTCCCAGCGATCTGGGAATACTGAACATCTGGCTTACTAAGAAATCTGTAAAAGATTTACGTAGAGTATCTTAAATCATGGAACCTTGGTTGATTTATTTGGCCGCGACTGCCATTGGCTATCTTCTGGGCTCCTGTCCAAATGGGTATTTGGTCTCTCGGGCCAAGGGCATCGACATTCGGAAGCACGGCAGTGGCAATATTGGCGCCACGAATGTCTTGCGGGTATCGGGAAAAAAATGGGGCTACCTCGTTTTCGGATTGGACGCTTTGAAGGGCTTTGTCGCGGTCCACGGAGCGTTTGCGCTGGTCACGACGCTCGGCCCGGGCGGTCCACAGCGGGAAATCATAGGTATTCTGAGTGGGTTGGCCTGCATTCTGGGGCATACCTTCCCGGTTTGGCTGGGCTTTCGAGGCGGGAAAGGCGTCGCCACCTCGGCAGGGGTGCTTTTAGGGCTCATGCCGATCGCGGTCGCGTCCGTTTTCGCTGTTTGGGCCGTTCTTTTCAAACTGACCCGCTACGTCTCCGTTGCATCTATCGGAGCCGCGGTCTCATTGCCGATATTCGTCTTTCTCTACTTGCGGACCGGATGGCTGAAGGGCGCGGCATTGCTCCCATTTTCGATACTCATCGCAGGAGTCGTCGTCTGGCGGCACCGGTCTAACATGAAACGTCTCTTCCAAGGCAACGAACAACGGTTCGATCAAAAATGAGCGCCGGCAAGATCGCTATTTTGGGTACTGGCGGCTGGGGGACGGCACTCGCAATCTTATGGGCGTCACAGGGCAACGAAATCGTCCTGTGGGGGCATACTCCCGGCCGGGTGGAAGAGATCGCTCAGACCCGCCAAAATCCGATTTATCTGCCTGGCACTGTGATGCCGCCCAACGTTCGCCTAACGAGCAATTTGAGTGACTGCGTGGGCGCTGGAGTGATTGTTTTCGTGACGCCTTCGGTCGCGCTCCGAGAAGTCGCCAGTTTCCTCCGGGAGGAATTGAAAAGTGATTACACCATTCTGATGAGTTGCACCAAAGGCATCGAACATGGGACCGGCCTGCGAATGAGCGAGATACTTGCCGAAAAATTTCCGCGGAATCCTGTAGCTGTCCTTTCCGGGCCAAATCTCGCCGTGGAAGTGGCGAGAGGGCTGCCGAGCGCGACCGTGCTCGGCTGCTCCGATCGCTCCATCGCGGAGGAGCTTCAGAACACTCTTGGCAGTTCGCATTTTCGCGTCTACTCCAGCGACGAAACGGTTGGAATAGAGCTCGGCGGCGCGCTCAAGAACATCTTCGCCATTCCAGCCGGAGTCAGTGATGGCTTCGGCTTCGGCGACAACTCGAAGGCGGCTTTGGTCACTCGATCACTAGCCGAACTGATGCGCGTGGGAGTCGCGATGGGCGGAGATGTCCGCACTTTTCAGGGCCTGAGCGGCGCTGGCGACCTGATCGCGACCTGTTTCAGCCGCCATAGTCGAAATCGCCAGCTGGGCGAGCAGTTGGGGAAAGGAAAAAGCCTGACCGAGATCATGGCAGGAACAAAAACGGTAGCCGAAGGCATTCCGACCGCGCGCAGTGCGTTTGAATGTGCGCGCAAGCTCGGGCTTGAGACGCCGATCATCGACCAGGTCTATGCCGTTCTGCACGAAGGAAAATCTCCGGCCAAGGCGATGCAGGAATTGTTAGGCCGCGATCAGAAATCCGAACGCGGTTAGGCCTCGGCGATTATTTCTCCAGCGAGTTTGCCGATGACCGCCGGGAAGAGGTGTCGCTCCGCTTCCTGGATCCGAGCATGCAGCGTGGCGGGGGTGTCGTTAGGCAAGATCGGCACCTCCCGCTGCGCGATAATTTCACCGCTGTCCACTCCGGCAGCGACGAAATGAACGGTGCAGCCTGTCACCTTTTCGCGCGCCGTAAGGGCTTGGGCCCACGCTTCGCGACCAGGGAATTTCGGCAGGAGCGAAGGATGAAGATTAATGATCCGCCGCGGAAAAGCGTCGAGGAGCGGAGCTTTGAGCACGCGCATGAATCCAGCCAGCACCAACAATTCCACGCCCGCCTCCCGCAAGCGCCTAACGAGCTCCTGCTCCGTCTCCGTTTCCAGCCTGGTGCGATATTTCCCCGCAGGAAGAACAAACGTTGGGACGCTGAACGCGCGCGCGATCTCCAAAATCCCGGCGCTTGGGACGTCGGAGACGACGATCGTGCAATCGACTGGCAGGTTGCCCGCACGAATCTGCTCGAGAATGGCGCGGCAATTCGAGCCTTTGCCGGAGCCCAGGATTCCGATCGTTAGGCGAGACATCCCGGTGAGCTACTCCTGCATCCGCTCGATCAATCGCGAAGTCGAACGTTCTGGCACGAGCGGCAGCGTTTTGATTTCCGCGCCCACCTTTTCCAACGCCGCGACTTCCTCCGGATTCAAGCTCTCGACCGTATAATCGCCGCCTTTGACGTAGATCGCCGGCCGCACCGCCGTGATCACTTCCGTCGCCCGCACGGCGGGAAAAATCGCGACCAAATCCACACACGAAAGGGCCGCGAGCACCTCGGCCCGGTCGGCTTCCGAGTTCAATGGCCGTCCCGCGCCCTTTAGGGTTCGTACCGAGTCGTCGCCGTTGATCGCGACCGCCAGCGCGTCGCCCAAATCGCGGGCCTGCTGCAGGTAACGCACGTGTCCCACGTGGATCAGATCGAAGCAGCCGTTGGTCAGCACCAGGTGCCGCCCCGCCGCGCGCATCTCGTTCGCGCGTTCGGCGAGCTCCTCTAGAGAAAGAATCTTCTTCGTCATCGTCGGCGGGGCCGGTCTCATTCTCGCCGGGTCGCCGCCGCGGTCAATCGCAGTTGTTCGTTAGGCCACTTAACCTAACGAATTCAGCCCGCCTGCAGAACCCGCACCTCCGGTTGGCCGAAGGGCGCGCCATCGCTCCCGCCGAATCGAGTCTCATTGCTCGAAAGGAGCAGCTTCCAATCGCCCGACTCGGCCAATTGCGGCATCGCGTGGCCGCCAACCAGGTCGATCAGCACCAGGCAACGCTCGGCCTCCGACTCACCGAAGAGCAGTTGGATGACGCCATCGGTCGGCGCGAGGACGCGAAAGCCGTTGCGGGAACGATCCCGGAAGGCCGGCGATTCCCGGCGTAATCTCAGAAATTCGCGATAAAGCCGAAGCGTCGCAGCATGCTCTTCCTCGCCGATCTCTTCCCAGGAAAGCTTGGAGGATTGGAACGTCTTCACGTCCTGTGGATCGGGGATCCGCGCCCGTGCGAGCGGATCGCGGAACGCCGTGAAGCTGCTGAACTCCTGGCGGCGCCCCTCCGTCACGAGCCGCCCGAGGTTCGGTTCGTGATCGGTAAAATATTGAAAAGGAGTCGAGGCGGCCCATTCCTGTCCCATCAGGAGCAGCGGCGTGTAGGGCACGAGGCAAAGCAACGCCGAAGCCGCGCGATAAGCCGCCGGGGAGATCAGCTCGGTGAGACGCTGACCCATCGCCTGATTCCCAATCTGGTCGTGGTTCGCGATGCAAAAGACGAACTGCTCCGGGTGGAGAT
>JALYOR010000340.1 GCA_030856765.1 Verrucomicrobiota bacterium
GTTGTAGCCGGGGACGCTGTCCCCGGTTCCTCGGTTTTTCGGCATCTCACCCGTCCGGGGACGGCGTCCCCGGCTACAACTGCGGTCGCGTCGTTTGGAAATACTCCAGCACGCCGTCGACCACCCCGTCGACGTATTCCCGGAAAATGCTCGGACGCTTTTTCCCCGCGACTCGCCGCGTGCCGTCGTAGTCGCCCGCCTGCACCCGCGCGAAAACTTCGCGGCTGTTCATCACGTAAGGCTCGAGATAGACCGTCGGGCAGCGATAAAGCCGGGTCGCCATGAGATTGCGGGCGAAGACGTAACCGCTCGTCCCGACCGGCGTCACGTTTTCGGTCTTGTAGCGGTAGGGCGGGAGACCGGTCGCTTTCGCCATCGTGCCGGCGATGCTCTCCGCCAGAGCCAGCTCCTCGGGGTAGGCGCCGCTCAGGAGTTTTTGCAGCATTTCGAAGCGCTCATCGTCGAGCTCCAGTTCCGGGGGCAGGTATGCGCCGTTGACCAGCAAGTGCAGGTGATTGTTAGGCACGAGGGTCGGATGATTGGGATCGCCCCACGGCTCGGCGTTGAAGTGCAGGGAAATCACCAGGTCCGGTTGCAATCGATAATTGACCAGGCTGGCGCGCCGCCGGATCTCGCTGTTCCGATAAAAGAGCAGCTCGCGCTGCCAGCCGACGGTTTGCTCTTTTTCCGGGTCGGCCGGGCCATCGAAGTTGGTTCTCGGATCTTCCACTCCGGCGCGGAGCAGGAATTGCCGGGCGATCTCTTCGAAATCCGAGGGCCGGTAGGGCGTGATTGGTTCCGCTTTCTCGCGCACGAGCGAGACTTTCGCGCCTAACGACTCCAGCCGCGTGGCCAGGAGCCGCGCCACCTGCAACGTCATATCGCCCTCCTTGACCGGAGGTGCCCGGTCGATCTGGAACCAGCGCTCCTCCATTTCCGCCCACGTCCCCCCGAGGTGGCCGGGATCAAGCGCGATGTGAAAACCAGCCAGGGGCGCGCCTTTGCTCGGCGGTAGCGCGCCGGGAGCCTTCCACCAGTGCGCCACCGGCAGCCGATCCGCTTCGCTTTTGGCAAAGTGCAGGACGAAATACCCGGGCCCGCCGCGCTTCACGAGAATTCGCGCCAGGTCCGGTTCCACCTTGATTAATTCCGGGTCGTAGCCGTGCCGGCCATAGACGTTTTCGAGCCGGCTCACGAATTCGTCGTGGGTCATGCTGCCCTGGTATTTCTCCAGCTCGCTCCAGTCTGGCGCCCGGCCGAGGGTGCTCAGGTTGGCGGCGGATTCGTTAGGCAATTCTTCGTCGACCGCTCCGGCGGCAGCGGAGCCGAGAAGGAGGAGCGCGAGCCCGCGCGTTACCAGAGAACGAAACATCAGCTTGGGATTTTCGAGTTTAATACGATGATCGGCGCATGCTCACGATTCTTTTCCTCGGCGACATCGTCGGCGAATCGGGTCGCAACGCGGTCATTGCGCGTCTGCCCGAGTTGAGGCGCGTTCATGGCCTGGATTTCATCGTCGTAAACGGTGAAAACGCCGCCGCCGGGCGAGGCATCACCCCGAAGATCACGATCGATCTCCTGCGGGCGGGCGTTTCCGTCGTGACCAGCGGCGACCACATCTGGGATCGCAAGGAAATCGTGGCCTATATCCCGACTGAGCCGCGTTTGTTGCGGCCGCTCAACTATCCGCCAGGGGCGCCGGGGGCCGGCACGATTGTGCTCGAGACCCCGAAGGGAAAAGTGGGTGTGATCAACGTGCAGGCGCGAACATTTATGCAGCCGATTTTGGAGAATCCCTTCCCACTTCTCGATGCCGCGGTCGAGGAGATGCGCCAGGAAACTCCAGTCATCATCGTCGACGCCCACGGCGAAACGACGAGCGAAAAGATTGCGCTCGGTCGCTACCTCGACGGCCGCGTCTCGGCCGTCCTCGGTACTCACACCCATGTGCAGACGGCCGATGAACAAATTTTCGAGAACGGCACCGCTTTTATTTGCGACGCCGGGATGTGCGGTCCGGTCCGCTCCATCCTCGGACGCGAGATCGACCCGATCGTCGGTCGTTTCATCTCCAACCTCCCGGCCGTCTTTCCGGTCGCGCAGGGGGAATCGCGTCTGCGCGGGGTGCTGATCGAGATTGAAGAAAACACCGGGCGAGCTCGTCGAATCACCCGTGTGGACGAACCGGGCACATCGATGGAAGCGGCTCCCGCTTAAACCATTGCAGCACCAGCTTCCGCTTGCAGGAGGAAATTCTTGCGGCCAAACTGCCCGCTCACTCGAATCTAGTGAGGGATTCCAATTTATGAAAAAGCTTAATCGTCATCTGACCGTCACTCTCTTTGTCCTCCTCGCGCTCCTGGCTCCTTCCCTCGGCCGAGCGGACGACAAGGCCGATGCTTATCAGTACGGGAAAGACGGGATCGAGGCGGCCAAGAACAAGGAATGGGAGAAAGCGATCGACCTTTTCCAAAAGGCGGCCAAAGCGGATCCCAAAGAAGCCAACAACTACAACAATCTTGGGCTCGCCTATAAGGGCGCCGGCAAGACGGAGGAAGCGATCAAGGCTTTCACTGAAGCAATCGGCGTCGAGGCAGACAATTTCTCTGGCTATGTTAATCGCGGGATCGCCTACACGACGGGCAAGAAATACGACAAGGCAATCGAAGATTTGAACAAGGCCCTCGAACTGAAGCCGGATAGCGTGTCCGCGCACCGCTTCCGCGCCTTTGCCTATCTGCAGCAGAAGGAATATAAAAAGGCGATCGAGGATTACGACGTGGTCCTGAAAGAGAAGGAGGACGACCACGCCATCCTCGACCGGCGCGCTTTCGCCTTCTGGAACCTGAAGGAATACGACAAGGCGATCGAGGACTTCAGTAAGATCATCAAGGACAAGCCGAAATCCAAGGAAGGTTATCTCGATCGCAGCTACGTCTATGAGCTGAAAGGCGACTACGCCAAGGGTATCGCCGACGCCGATAAGGTTCTGAGCATGGACCCGGGCAACCAGGATGCGAAAAGTCGCAAAGCCCGCCTTGAATATCACGTGAAGAAGGCCAATGGGACGCCCAGCCCGACGCCGCGGACCGGCCCCCGGCGCATGCTCCCGCCGACGGACACTCCGAAGCCCGAGGGGGCGCCAAAAAATCCCTGAGTTACTTCAGCGCTTCTTCCATGGCCGAGGGATCGTCGAGCATGATCCAATCGATCACCGAGAGCGGCAGGCTGCCGTGGCTAATCAGCTCGTCGTGGAATTGCCCGAGACGAAAGTTGGCGCCCTTCCTGTCCCGATACCGGCCTAACAACTGCATGATCTGCCATTTCCCGATGATGTAGCCGTGACGCTTCATCGCTTCCCTGATGTTTCAATCCGCGCCGCCCGCTGCCACGAGATGACTGTTTCAATCCGCGCCGCCCGCTCTCGCGGGCGGCGATCATGCCTGGAACGACTGGCAACACGACCCTGAAAT
>JALYOR010000361.1 GCA_030856765.1 Verrucomicrobiota bacterium
TCCGCGGTGGCGGCGTCTTCCATCAGGTTGAACAACGGCACCGCACCGCTGCCGCGCAGCCAGGCTTCCAGGTACTGCACGCCGACGCTGATGTTCTGGCGCAACCCCGCTTCGGTGATCGGTTCGCTCGGGCCGAAATCCAACAAGTCGCTCGCGGCCACATTCACATCGTCGCGTTTGCGGTCGATCTGGTTCGGCTCCGGCATTTTTGCGTTAAAAGCATCGAGCGCCAGTTGCACCATCCCGGGGTGCGCGACCCAGGTGCCATCGTGGCCATCGCTCGCTTCGCGTTCCTTGTCCGCGCGCACTTTTGCGAAGGCTTCTTCATTCGCGGCCTCGTCACCCTTGACCGGGATTTGCGCCGCCATTCCGCCCATCGCGAAAATGTTGCGGCGATGACAGGTTTTGATGCAGAGGAGCGAATACGAGCGCATGAAATGCGTGGTCATCGTGATTAACGCGCGATCGGCGAGCAGAAAATCCGGCTTGTTCCGGAAGCGCTTGATGCAGGAAAAAATGTAGTCCCAGCGCCCGCAATTCAGCCCGGCGGAGTGCTCGCGTAGTTCGTAAAGGATCTCGTCCATTTCGAAGGCGGCCGGGATCGTCTCGATCAAGACGGTGGCGCGGATCGTCCCCTGCGGAATACCGAACTCGTCCTGCGCTAGCTTGAAGGCGTCGTTCCAGATCCGCGCCTCGAGATGGCTCTCCATTTTCGGGAGATAAAAATAGGGGCCGCTTCCACGCTTGATCAGCTCCTTCGCGTTGTGAAAAAAGTAGAGCCCGAAGTCAAAAAGCCCGCCTGCCACCGGATGGCCATCGACAAGAACGTGCTTCTCGACCAGGTGCCAACCGCGCGGCCTAACGAGAAGGACCGAGACCTTCTCTTTAAGCTGGTATTTTTTCCCGTCCGGATTGGTGAAAGTGATGTCGCGACGGACCGCGTCGCGCAGGTTGATCTGGCCCTCGACCACGTTGGCCCAGGTGGGCGAGTTCGCGTCCTCGAAATCGGCCATAAACATCTTCGCACCGGAGTTGAGCGCGTTGATCACCATCTTGCGATCGGTCGGCCCCGTGATCTCGACCCGCCGGTCGCGCAAATCATTCGGGATCTTGGCGCAGGTCCAATCGCCTTCGCGAATATCTTTCGTCTCCGGCAAAAAATCGAGCGTGCCGCCCGCGTCGAGCGCCGCCTGACGTTCCGCGCGCCGCTGCAGGCAATCGCGACGCCGCCCGTTAAAAGTGCGGTGCAATTTCGCCACGAAAGCGAGTGCCTCCGGGGTCAATATCTCATCGAACCCAGGACCGACTTCCCCGACAACCCGGACTCCATCGTTCGTTCGGGTCTGATCAGCGTCCGTCATGAGATCAAATAAGTTTCGTGCCGGGGGTGACTCCACGCGGCTTAATACGACCACGTTTCGGCGTGTCTTTCAAAGGCAAGGTTGATCGCACCTCTCGGGCGGGTGCTACAAATCGAGTCGCGCAGATCGTTCAACCCAGTCCAGGCAAGACCGACTTCAGTCCCGCGGTGGCCATTTCGACCGCGATAGCGAGCAGGATCATCCCCATCACCCGCGTCATGATCGTGCGCATCGTCTCGGAGAGTGCGCGGCCAAAGAACGCCGCGAAATAAAGCACGGCAAAGAGCATCGCGAGGATGGCCAGCATGACCGCGCCGATCGTGGCCAAGCCTCCCGCGTCTTTGGTCTGCCCCGTATAAACGATGGTCGTCGCAATGGTGCCGGGCCCGACAATCATCGGAAAAGCGAGCGGATAAAACGCCATCGTCTCAATTTGCGCGAGGTGATCTTGTTCGGCCTCGGACCCGTGGTGGGAGGCGACGTTCGTTCCGTTCAACATCGACCACGCAATTTGTCCCAGGACGAGACCCCCGGCGATGCGGAATTGATCGACCGTGACGCCGAAAAAGCTGATGATTTTTTGTCCGGTAAACAGGATGATCGCACAAAGGATCGTCGAATAAATTGCCACCTTGATTGCGAGCTTGCGCTGCTCTGAGACCTGAAAACCGGAGGTCAAGGCCAGAAAGATGGGCAGGACCATGAAGGGATTCATGATCGCGAAATAGGCACCAACGGATTTTAGGATTAGTGCATGGTCCATGGTTTTCCTCCGCTCGATCCTGTCGTCGTCCTGATCGCGATCACGTCTTTGCGTAAGCTGCCAGCGCCGCCTGGTAAACCACCCGCAAAGGCTGACCGGTCCGCGCGCTTGCCGCACGGCAACTTTCGAACTCGGGCGCGACCTGGACGACGTTACCGTCGAGCAGGCCGAGCTTGAGCGTGATTTCGCCGAAAGGAGTCGTCACTTTTTCGAAGCGGCGCTCCAGTTTGTAGCGGCGCTTTTCGCTGCGGCGGACTCCGAAGGCACTCGTTTCGGTCAGAAGCGCGTGCACCACTTTTGACTCCAGCGCAGGTTCGCAGAGAACGGAGAGCAGAACACCGGGGCGGTTCTTCTTCATCTGCACGGGCGTAAGGGTGACGTCGAGCGCGCCCAGTGCGAGGAGGCGCTCCGTTGCAGCGCCAGTCAGCTCTGGGGAGAGATCATCGAGATTGGTTTCGAGCTCCACGATCGTGTCGGTTTCGAACTCGTTAGGCGCAGACGCCAGCGCGCGCCCCAGGACGGCGCGGAGAACGTTCGGTCGCATCGGGAGATCGCGCGTCCCAATTCCATAACCGATGCGCTCGATTTCCATCCGGGGCATCGAGCCGAACGACTCGGCAAACTCGCGGGCGATCGCCGCACCGGTCGGGGTGATCGATTCCCACGACTCGTCGACTTGTTCGAGTTCGATCCCGCGCAAAATCTCTAGCGTAGCCGGCGCCGGGAGCGGGAAACGCCCGTGCGCGCAATCGATCCAGCCGCGCCCTTCGCGCAGCGGCGAGACGATCACCCGCGGCTGGCCAAGCTCCTCCAGCGCAACGCAGGCGCCGACGATGTCCGCGATCGAATCGATCGCACCGACTTCGTGGAAAGCGACGTCCTTTAGCTCGACGCCGTGGATCTTGCCTTCGGCTTGCGCGATGCGCTCGAAGATAGCGAGCGATTTTTCCCTCACGAACGTCGAGAGTTCGCTTGCTCCGATTGCATCCCGGATCGCGGAATAGTGCGTATGCGTGTGGGCGCCCGGCGACGGGGCGTCGACGATAAACTTCAGTCCGCTGATTCCCTGGCGCGTTTGCCGTTCGAATCTAAGGCGGGTCGCGCCTAACGAGAGCTTCGCGAGTTCACGCTCGACCTCCCCTGGTTCCACGCCGAGGTCGCAGAGCGCCCCCGCGGTCATGTCGCCGCTGATCCCGGAAAAGCAATCGAGGTAAAGCGTTCGCTTCATGCCCGCCAGATTAACATGGATTTCCCGCGCCGCTCCGCGTTGCTCGTTAGGATTTCCGGCCTACGCTGCGGAATGAAATTTCCGACGACCGCGCTTTGCCTACTCGCTTCCGCCGCTCTACCTGCCCCTCTCATGGCCCAATCGCCCAGAGAACTCGCTGACGCGGAGCTGCCGTCGCTGCTCACCATTTACAAGGATGTCCATCAGCACCCCGAGCTTTCCGGCCAGGAGAAACAGACTTCCGAGCTGGTCGCGAAAGAGCTGAAAGCGGTCGGCTGCGAAGTGACCGATAACCTCGGCAAATACAGCGAGCCGGGCCCGGTTGGTTACGGGGTCGTCGGGGTGATGAAGAACGGCGACGGCCCGGTCGTCCTCGTCCGCACCGATATGGATGCGCTTCCGATCACGGAAGAAACCGGGCTGCCTTACGCGAGCCAGGCGATGTCGAAAAACCGCGCGGGCGACGATGTCCACATCATGCACGCCTGCGGCCACGATATTCACATCGCCACTTTTATCGGGGTGGCTCGGGGACTGGCGAAGCTGAAAGACCAATGGCACGGCACCATCCTCTTTGTCAGTCAGCCCGCCGAGGAAGCCTACGGTGGCGCCAAGGCGCTCTTGGCGGACGGCCTTTACAAGCGTTTTCCTAAACCTGATTTCGCCCTTGGTTTTCACGATAGCTCCCAGCTGGAGGCCGGCCACATCGGGATCACCTCCGGTTACACCTACGCCAACGTGGACTCCGTCGACGTGACCGTGCCCGGGGTCGGCGGCCACGGAGCCTACCCGCACAAAACCAAGGACCCGATCGTGCTCGCGGCCGAGATGATCAACCTGTGGCAGACCATCGCCAGCCGGCAGAACAACCCGGTCGATCCGATCGTGGTAACCGTCGGCTCGATCCACGGCGGAACCAAGCACAACATCATCCCTAACGAAGTAAAGATGCAGCTGACCGTCCGCACTTATAAGTCGGACGTGCGCGAGCGGGTCCTGGCCGCCATCGCGCAGATCGCCAAAGGTTGTGCAATCGCCGGCGGCTGGCCGGAGGATAAAATGCCCAAGGTGGAAGTCTTAAAGGGTGAGTTCGTTCCCGCCACTTATAATAACCCTGAGCTGACCAAGCGACTGATCGGCGTTTGGAAAGAATCGTTAGGCGAGAAGAACGTCGAAATGGTCGACGCAACCATGGGCGGCGAAGATTTCTCTGAATACAGTCTTCCTGATCACTCCATCCCGGCGGTTGATTTCCATGTCGGCGCGGTGGCTCCGGAGAAGATCGAGGCCTCCAAGAAACCCGGCGCGGCCCCGCTCCCAAGCCTGCATTCGAGCAAATTCGCGCCCGTGCCCGAGTCGACCATTCGCACTGGCGTTGTCGCTATGACCAGTGCGGTGCTCGACCTGATGAAGAAATAGCGGCGACCGCTGTTGCTCACGCTCCGTTGTAGCCGGGGACGCTGCCCCCGGTGGCTCGAGGCTGGAGCCTGCCCAGGAAGCGCATCCCACGCGCCGGTATGTTCTTCGCTCCCGGCTCTGCCGCGCGAACGCTCGACCGGGGACAGCGTCCCCGGCTACAAAGCGGCCAGCCACCGCCCGCATTGCTGCCGCGCCGATTTGTTCTAGCCTGCAGGATGAAATTCCTGCCGCTTCTTCCGTTTTCGTTCGCAGTTTTGCTTGCGTCCGTCGTCCACGGGCAAGCCGACCCGAAACAGATCGCCGGCCAGGAGTTGCCCGCCCTCGTCACCCTTTACAAAGATCTGCACGCTCATCCCGAGCTCTCCAGTCAGGAGGAAAAAACCTCCGCCCTTCTCGCGAAAGAACTAAAAGCCGTCGGCTGCGAAGTCACCGAGCACATCGGCAAATATCAAACCCCCGGCCTGACCGGTTACGGCGTCGTCGGCATCATGCAGAACGGCGACGGCCCCACCGTCATGATCCGGAGCGAGATGGACGCGCTCCCCGTCCAGGAAGAAACCGGTCTGCCCTACGCCAGCAAGGCCACTTCCAAAACACCCGACGACAAAGACGTCCACGTCATGCACGCCTGCGGACACGACATCCACATGGCCGTCTTCGTCGGCGCCGCGCGCGCCCTCGCGAAGATGAAAGACCAATGGAAAGGCACCATCGTCTTCGTCGCCCAGCCCGCCGAGGAGACCGGCTCCGGCGCGAAAGCCATGCTGGCCGACGGTCTTTACAAGAGATTCCCGAAACCCGATTACGCGGTCGGTTTCCACGACAACGCCGAGATGGCCGCCGGGAAAATCGGCTACCGCGCCGGCTACGCTTGCGCCAACGTCGACTCCGTCGACATCACCGTGCGCGGCATCGGCGGTCACGGCGCCTACCCGCACAAGACGAAAGACCCTGTCGTCCTCGCCGCCTCCATCGTGATGGAATTGCAGACCATCGTGAGCCGCGAGAACAACCCACTCGACCCGATCGTCATCACCGTCGGCTCCATCCACGGCGGCACCAAGCACAACATCATTTCGGACGAAGTGAAGATGCAGCTCACCGTGCGCACTTATAAGGCCGACGTCCGCCAGCACACGCTCGACGCCATCGCGCGCGTCGCCAAAGGCATGGCCATCGCCGCCGGATTCCCCGACGACCGGATGCCGACCGTGAAAGTCTCCGAAACCGATTTCACCCCGTCGATGTATAACAACCCCGAGCTCACCCAGCGTCTCGTAAAAGATTGGGAAGGCATCCTTGGCAAGGAAAACGGCGTCGAGCGCGATCCGACCATGGGCGGTGAAGATTTCTCCGAGTTCAGCCTGCCCGACCACTCCATTCCGGCCTGCAATTTCTGGATCGGTGCCGTCGCCCCCGAGAAGA
>JALYOR010000289.1 GCA_030856765.1 Verrucomicrobiota bacterium
GCTTTGTTTACGTTAGCCTAACGAAGAAGTTCTGACTGACCCCACGCCGTCGGAGGTGGAATATTGAGGCCGGATGATTTGGCACGGCGCCCTGATGTGGTAATAATCAGCCGCCGAGCCTATGCAAAAAATCATCGAATGCGTGCCAAATTTTTCCGAAGGCCGCGACCTCGACATCATCAAACAAATCACCGCCGCGATGGGAGCGGTGGATGGAGTTTCGCTCCTCGACGTTGACCCCGGCGCGAGCACGAATCGCACGGTGGTGACGATTGTCGGATCGCCCGAGGCGGTGGTGGAAGCCGCCTTCCGCGGAATCCAAAAGGCGGCCGAGCTGATCGATATGCGCAGGCAAAAGGGCGCGCATCCGCGGATGGGCGCGACCGACGTCTGCCCGTTCATCCCGGTTTCGGATGTCAGCTGGGAGGAAGCGATTGAATGCGCCAGGTCGTTAGGCAAACGCGTCGGGGAGGAATTGAAGATCCCGGTCTATCTCTACGAAAGAGCGGCCAGCGCACCGGAGCGCTCCAATCTCTCGATCATTCGAGCCGGGGAATACGAGGGTTTTTCTGAGAAGATCAAGCTACCCGCTTGGCAACCCGATTTCGGCCCTGGGGTCTTCAACGAAAAATCCGGCGCGACCGTGATTGGCGCGCGGGATTTTCTCGTCGCCTACAATGTGAATTTGAATACGAAGTCGACCCGTCGGGCGAATTCTGTCGCATTCGACGTGCGCGAAAACGGTCGGATTAAAACCGACGACGGCACGCCGACGGGAAAGAAGGTGCTCGATGAAAAGGGCGAACCGGTTCGCATTCCCGGGATGCTGAAACATGTCAAAGCCATCGGCTGGTATGTGGAGGAATACGGGATCGCGCAGGTGTCGATGAACCTGACGAACATCGAGGAGACGCCTTTGCATGTCGCGTTCGATGCCTGCGCCACCTCCGCCGCGGAGCGCGGGATGCGCGCGACCGGCTCCGAGATTGTCGGGATGTTGCCCAAGAAATCACTCGTTGAGGCGGGGAAATATTTTCTGCGCAAACAGAAGTGGTCGGAGGGCGCGGCGGAGGAAGAGCTGATCGACCTCGCCATCCGCTCGATGGGGTTGAGCGAACTGAAGCCGTTCGATCCGAAAGAAAAAGTGATCGAGTTCAAGATTGCGGAGGCGGCGAAGAAGTCGCTCGTGAAAATGAGCCTGCGCGAGTTTTGCAACGAGACCCTGAGCGATTCGCCGGCCCCGGGCGGCGGCTCGGTCGCGGCCCTGATGGGCGCGCTCGGGGTGTCGTTAGGCGGAATGGTGGCGAATCTTTCCGCGGGCAAACGCGGCTGGGACGAGAAGCTTGAATTTTTCAGCGAGTGGGCGGTGAAAGGGCAGCAGTTGAAAGACGAACTGCTTTTCCTGGTCGATGAAGATACCGCGGCCTTCAATAAGGTGATGGCGGCCTTTGGAATGCCGAAGGATTCCGCAGAAGAGAAAGCGGCACGCTCCAAGGCGATTCAGTCGGCTAACCAATACGCGGCGGAGATTCCGTTACGAGTGATGGAAAGCGCTGCGCGATCCTATCCACTTCTGGCCGGGATGGCAGAGCAGGGGAACCCGGCCTCCATTTCAGATGTCGGAGTTGGGCTGCTCGCGACGCGCGCCTGCATCGACGGCGCCGCGATGAATGTGCGGATCAATCTCTCGAGCCTGAAGGACGAGAAGGTGAAGACTTCGTTGCAGAAGAAGATGGAAAAGCTGATCGCCGATTCGGAAACGAGCTACCAAAACGGCCGGCAGACGGTGGAGAGCAAGCTCTAGCCGGGGAGCGCACGCGTCTCGCGTGCTGGTCGCATTGTCTCAATGCGACGAACTTCGATCGCTGTCGAAACCTCACGAAAGTTCGCGACAGTGGGACACCGTTGCCCGCACGCGAGACGCGTGCGCTACCCGGACACGTCCCGAAGGACAGTCGCGCTGAGTTCTCGACTCGGCGACGGATCACGGCAGATTCGACGGTGTGCAGTCCGTCGCCATCTTAGACGCCGCCCAACTCGTCACTCTTGCCGGACCGAAGCGGGCCCGGGTCGGGGCCGAATTGAGCGATCTCGCCATCATCGAGGATGGCGGCATGCTGGTGCGCGACGGCGTTATTGCCGCGGTGGGCTCCTCTGAAGAAATCGCGCGGCTCTTGCCTAACGAGACCGAAGTGATTGAGGCGCAGGGAAAAGTCGTGCTGCCCGGCTTCGTCGATGCGCATGCGCATCCGGTTTTCGGGGGGAATCGAGTGGATGAATTTGAGCTCCGCGCCCGCGGTGCAAGCTACGAAGAGATTGCCGCCTCCGGCGGCGGCATCCGCTCCACCGTGCGCAAGACGCGCGCGGCCAGCGAAGCGGAGCTGCTCGCCCAGGCGCAGAAACACGCAAGCTGGTTCCTCCGCTGTGGGACGACCACAGTCGAAGCCAAATCCGGCTACGGACTCTCGCTCGACGGAGAGCTCAAGATGCTGCGGGTCATTCGCCGGTTGAATGAGACGACGGCACTGGAATTCGTGCCCACGTTTCTCGGCGCGCACGCCTTCCCGGAAGAATTTGCCGATCGTCCGAGCGAGTACGTGGACTGCGTGGTGGATGAGATGCTGCCCGAAGTCGTTAGGCAAAAGCTGGCGGAGAACTGCGACATCTTTTATGAGCACGGTTACTTCGACGCGGCGGCCGCCCGTCGCATCCTCGGTGCGGCCAAAATCGCGGGATTGCGGTTGCGGATGCACGCCGATCAGCTGACGAACTCCGGCGGGGCTGCGTTGGCCGCGGAACTCGGTGCGGTGACGGCCGATCACCTCGAACAGACCGAAGACGCGGGCATCGCCGCAATGAAATCAGCCGGCGTGCAGCCGGTCCTGCTTCCGGCTTCGGTCTACGCGCTGGGGAAGACGCGCTTCCCGAAAGCCCGCGCGATGATTGATGCCGGTCTCGCGGTGGTTTTGGCGACGGATTTTAACCCGGGCTCTTCGCCTACGCCCTCCATCCCGATGGTTCTCTCACTGGCCGCGACGCAGATGAAGATGACGCCAGCGGAAGGTCTCAGCGCGACTACGATTAACGCGGCCTACAGCCTTGGGCGCGGGGCGAGCATTGGATCGCTCGAGGTGGGGAAAGGGGCAAATTTCAGTGTCTTCGATTGCGGAGATTACCGCGAGATCGCCTACTGGTTTGGGCTCCCGCTAACCCACGCGGTCTTCATTCGCGGAAGCCGCGCGGTTTGACATTTGCGGCGGCTCCGGGGCCAGCTCCTGTTGTCATCCTGAGCCGGCGCAGCGCAGCGAAGGACCTCGCGAGTGCCAGAGCGATCGTCTCGACGCAAGAGCGAGTGGACTGCGACTGGGAGGTCCCTCGCCCTTTGAAGCCTGGCCTCGCCCTTACAGGGCTGCGTTATGGGCGCGGCGGAATCCGATGGCCGCCCGCCCGCCTGGTTTGCGAACCAGTCTCCGCCCCGTTACCGTGATTCCTTCATGAAGGTCGAAGTCGAAAACCAGCCCCATTGTGTTGCCACCCTCAAGATTGAACTGCCGCCGGAGCAGGTCTCGAAGGAGTGGGACGCGATCGCGAAGGGCTTTACCGCGCAGGCCCGCATTCCGGGTTATCGCCCGGGCAAAGCGCCACGGAGTGTAATCGAGGCGAAATTTCGCAAGGATATCCAGGACGAGCTGACGAAAAAACTTGTCTCCAAAAGTTATCGCGAAGCGGTCGAGGAAAAGAAGCTCCGGGTCGTTTCCCTAACGAATCTGGAGGACGTCGAGTTTGGCGAGGATCGCTCGATGCGCTTCCGCGCCACGGTCGTGACCGCGCCGGAATTTGAGCTGCCCGATTACAAGGGAATCCCGCTCCAGCTCCCGGATATGAAGGTGAGCGAAGAAGAAATCGACGCCGCGGTCGAGCGTCTGCGCGAACAGTCGGCCGATTTCGTCGATGTGCCGGAACGCGGGCTGCAGATGGAAGATTTCGCGGTGATCGATTTCGAAGGCAGCGTCGATGGCCGGCCGATCGCGGAACTGGCTCCGAACTCGAGCAAAAATCTGCAGGGCGCCAAGAAGTTCTGGCTGCGCCTGGCGGCGGATAATTTTCTGCCGGGTTTTGTGAACCAGATCCTGGGCCAGAAGCCGGACGAGCCCCGGACGGTGCAGGTAGAATTCCCGGCTGATTTTCCGGTCGCCGAGGTGGCGGGAAAGAAGGCAGCCTACGAGGTCAAATTGCTGGAAATCAAGGAGCGCGTTTTGCCGCCGCTGGATGATGCCTTCGCCGCGAAATGGATGCCGGAGAAGACGCTGCTCGATCTTCGTCACGGGCTCGAGCATCAGATCGAGCATGAGAAAGGTCACGAGCTGGAGCGCGCCCGCGAGTCACAGGTAGTCAAGTTTCTCAGCGATCGGATCGATTTCGAATTGCCGCCCAATCTGCTTAAAGCGGAAACCCGCAATGCGCTCTCTGAACTGGTGCAGCGCAATCGCGAACGAGGGGTAACGGACGAGATGCTGAAGGAGAAGGAGGAAGAGCTCATTCGCATGGCCGGCGGGCTGGCTGCGCATCGGCTTAAGACCAATTTCATCCTTCACCGCATCGCGGAGCAGGAAAAAATTCAGGTCACGCGGGCCGATGTGGACGAGCGCATCAGCCACCAGGCCATGCAC
>JALYOR010000028.1 GCA_030856765.1 Verrucomicrobiota bacterium
TCTCTCGATCGCCTGTTCGGTAAACTTGTGGCCATCAACGTTCGCGCCGCGGACCGCGACATAGAGGCCGTTTTTCTGCACGCGGCGCGAATCGTAGAAGATGCCGTCGACCTCGCGGTCGAGTGGCCCGAGGACTTCCTGTACCGGGATGGAGTCGGCGAGAATTTTGAGCTGCATGAGGCGTGGACACGCGAGGCGCGGGAATCTAACGGCGGGCATTAGTTAAGGCGACTCGTCCAGCCGTGTCTGGCGTTCCAATTTCCTCATGCGGCTCAAGATCGAGATAGCGCGCCGCCTTCTCGGCGACGCGCGAAAAAATGGGTCCGGCGACGGTGCCGCCGTAGTTCAGGTTCGGATCCTTGGGATGGGCGTTGTCGAGCACGACCAGCGCGACAAAGGCCGGATCTTCGGAGGGAAGGAAACCGCTGAAAGAGACGACGTATTTATCGCTCTCGTAGCCGCCACCGGGCGCGGCTTTTTGGGCGGTGCCGGTCTTGCCGGAAATGGTGAAACCGGGAACGGCCGCTTCCTGCGCAGTGCCCTGTTTGCTCACCACGCCGCGGAGGGCGAGCGCGATCTGGGAGGCGGTCTCCGGCGAGATCACCGGCCGGGCGACCGTCGGTTTGACGAGGCTCATCATCTTGCCCTTTTCGTCAATGATGCTCTGGACGATGCGCGGTTGGATGAATTTGCCGCCGTTGGCCACTGTCGACATCGCGACCAGCATCTGGAGCGGCGTCACTCCGACTTCGTGGCCCATCGGCATGCGGCTAATGGAAAGTTTGCTCCAGTTTTTCGGCGGGTGAATGACACCGGGGATCTCACCCGGCAACTCGATCCCGGTGCGCGACCCGAAACCAAAACGGAGGATGTATTCGTAAAACTTTTGTTCGCCGAGCAGCATGGCGAGCTTGGCTGCGCCGATGTTGCTCGAATGCACCAGGATATCCCGCACGCTGATGTCGCCGTAGCCTTTGTGGCCGTGGTCGTGCAGGCGGAAGGCCTTCCAAAAGCCGTTCTCGCAAAAGATCGTGGAGTCGAGGCCGACCTTCTCTTCATTCAGAGCGGCGGCGGCGGTGACAATCTTGAAGGTCGAACCGGGCTCCATCATGTCGATGATGGCGCGGTTCTTCATTTCCTCCGGTTTGGCCTCGGACCGGAGATTGAGATTAAAGTTAGGCCGGTTCGCCATCGCCAGGATCTCGCCGGTCTGCGGCCGCATCAGGATGATGGTCGCCTTCTCCGGCCGGAATTCCGTCATCGCGGCATCGAGCTCGTTCTCGACGATCGTCTGCAGGTTGAGGTCGATCGTTAGGTTGACCTGGCAGCCGTTGCGCGGCTCATGTTCGAGCCCGCGATAAAGGACGATTTCCTGACCTTTCGCGTCGTGCTCGATGTAACGATAACCATCCTCTCCCCGCAGGTAATCGTTCATCGACTTCTCGACGCCCTGGATGCCGCGCTGCTCGAAGTCGGTGAACCCAATCACGTGGCAAAGCATCTGGCCGTTCGGGTAATCGCGGACGGTGCTGCGCTTGCAGCGAATCCCGCGGAGATGCTCGTCCTTCAAAGCTTGCTCGAGCGCGCGCGCTTCGCTTTCCGGCACTTCGCGCTTGAGTACGACCTCGACTTTTTTGAGGGAGAGTCTTTCCGCAATTTCGCTCGGCGGAAGATGCAGGTGGCGGGCGAGGAGGGGAATGAGCGCGCCGGGATCTTTGATCAGGGTCCGGTCGGCCAGCACCGTCGCCACTGGGACATTCTGGGCGAGAACTTCGTGGCGGCTGTCGTAGATCGCACCGCGCTCGGCCTGGATGATATCGCGGCCCACATTTCGATCCGCCGCCATCTGGCTGTAATAGTCGTGCATCACGATCTGCAGATAAACCAGGCGGTAGGAGAAGATGCTGAAGAGTAGTGCGAAGAAGACGCAGACCAGCGCGCACCGAGTCCGGCCGTTCCACTTCATGGAGTGCCTCCCTTGTTTGCGACCGGCTGGAGTTCATCTTCGCCGGCGGCGTGGGACGGGGCGGCCAGCCGCACGATGCTCTGGTCGGGGATCTGAATCATGCTGATGTAGCCTTCCTTCAACCGGCGTTGGAGCGCGGTGCGAGAGGAAAGCGCGGCGATTTGGACCTTGGCGTCTTCGTTCTGGGTGCGGACCGCGACTAGTTCTTCCTCCAGCGCATGGTGCTGCACTCCTTGATGGTGGAGCTGGACGGTGAGGTAGACATAACTCAAGCCGGTCGCAGCGAGGAAGGCGGCGAGCACGATCCAGCGCGCGAGCGAGGGGGCGTCGATCGGGTTGAAGTTCCTTCGCCGGCGCCGGTTCATTTGATCCTTTCTGCCACCCGCAGCTTGGCGCTGCGGGAACGCGGGTTGGCCCGCTGCTCGATCGCGTCGGGCTCGATCGGCTTGAAGGTGATGAGACGCAGGGAATAATCCGGGTTGGGCCGCGGCTCGGGCCACTCGGGGCGGTCGAGCCATTCCCGACTGCGATCGCGGAAGAAATTTTTTACGATTCGATCTTCCAGGGAATGAAAGGTGATGACCGCGATCCGGGCCCCGGGTTCGAGGCGGCCGGTGAGGGCGAGAAGTCCGTCCCGAAGCGCGCCGAGCTCGTCATTCACCTCCATCCGCAGAGCCTGGAAAACCTGGGTCGCGGGATGGCGGCGGCCGTGGCGGCCCACCATCTTCTCAACCGCCTTGGCCAGGGCTAGCGTCTCGCAGATGGGCTCGTCCTTGCGCATCTTTACGATCTGGCTGGCAATGCGCCGGGCGGCGGGCTCTTCGCCGAGTTCGCGGAAGATGCTGATCAGTTCTTCCTCGGTGTAGCTGTTCACCACCTCGGCCGCGGTGAGTTCGCGGCGGGGATCCATCCGCATGTCGAGCGGACCGTTGCGCATCAGGCTGAAGCCACGATCGGCATTCTCGAGCTGGCGCGAGGAAACGCCGAGATCGAGGAGCGCACCGCCGATTTGCGCGATGCCGAGTTCGTCGAGGACTTTGCCGGCTTCGCGAAAGTTGGCCCGGCGCAAGGTAACCCGGCGACCGAAGTTCGTTAGGCGAGCGCTCGCAAATTCGAGCGCGTCGGGATCCTGGTCGAGCGCGAGCACGTCCGCCCCGGTGTGGAGAATCGCCTCCGTATGTCCGCCGCCGCCGCAGGTGCCGTCAAGAATGAGCGAGCCGGGGTGGGGAGCGAGCAGCTCGATCGTCTCCCTCGCCAGCACCGGACGGTGATAGGTGAAATCTTCCATATCCTGCGTCTCCTCGTTGATCGTCAGCGGACCGGTCGCGCAGCGGATGGGTCGTTCGGATAGCAACGCGTTCATGACGGCTGTGAGGTTTTAGAGTCCAACCATGTTGGCGACCGCCTGGTAGATGGGATGTTCGTCGAGATGAGAGCGTTTCCGGCGGGCGAGGTTCCAGATTTCGAAACGTCCCCGGCCCCCGACCAGCGCGACCTCGCCTTTCAGCTCGAGTTGCTGGCAAAGGTCGTCGGAAACGAGAAGGCGGCCCTGTTTGTCGGACGCGCCGTGCTGGGCTTGTGAATGAAGTTGCCGCAAGTAGATGCGCAGATCGCGCGGAGAAACGCCCGGAGCGTTGGCGGCGGCGGCGCTGACACGTTCGAATTCATCCGGTGGCATCACCAGCAGGAATTGCTTGCCCGGGTCGGGCACTATGAGGAATTCCTCGCCTGCGCCGCTGCGTCGCCATCGTGAGGGAATGGTGATGCGATGTTTGTCATCGAGTTGATGACGAAATTCTCCCGCGTAGATGACTGATTGATGAGGTGCCGAGGACATGCGCAGGAGAATTAATCCACATTAATCCATTTCCCCCCACTTTAAACCACTCCGTTTTTCTCAGGTCAATAAATAAAATGCCGGTTTGCGCCCTTTTCTTCCGCCTCGTAAACTTCGATCTGCGTCATGTTTCGGAGACTTCTTCAACCAATGGCCGCATTTGCCGTGGCCGTAACCTGGTCCACCCCTCTGGCTCAATCGGCCGATGACGCCGTCCGCGTGACAGTGACGATGAACCCGGACGGCTCGAAAACCGTTTACCAGACCGACGGTGCAAACCACCGATCAACGGCGACGACGACGGATGCGAAAGGGAAGCCGCAGGGGAAGATCATTTACCAATTGGATTCCGCCGGGCGCTACGAAAGCGGCGAGGTGTTTACGTCCAACGGGACATTGCGTTTCAAAACACAATATCGTTACGACGCCGCAGGCCGCCTCGCCGAGGAGACCAAACTGGCCAAAGAAGGCTCCGTGCAAAATCGGATCGTCTACAGTTACAGCGCCGAAGGGCATCAGACTGGCTATGCGGTTTACGATGGCGACGGCCGGCTGCTCGGCCGGACGACGCCAAAAAAGGCAGCGCCAACGAAAGCGCCACCGCGCTCCCGGTAAGATGACTTTGGAAAAACGAGCGCAGCCCTTCCGTAGGCCGCGGCGCCTTCATTCATTCGTTAGGTCGACCACCTCGCCACTTGCCAGCGATGGCAAAGGGAGTTATCAGGTCTTCGCATGATCGATTACATCCAGAAGGGTGGTCTGCTCATGTGGCCCATCCTGGTCTGCAGCATCATCTCGATCGCCGTCTTCGCGGAGCGGCTTTTTTATTTTCATCGGGCCACGATTCACGTGGGCGAATTCCTGCAGGGACTCTCTAATTTGGTGCAGCGGCGCAACTTCGCCGAGGCCTTACACGAATGCGCCGGCACGCCGGGGCCGGTGGCGCGCGTGATCCACGCCGCCATTATCCGGCACGAGGCGCCGCGGGCCGAGTTGCGGGAGATCGTGCAGGAAGCAGGTCAACTGGAGGTGCCGAAACTGGAGCGATTCCTCGGAGTGCTCGCCACCCTGGCTTATCTCACGCCCTTGATTGGTTTGTTAGGCACGGTCGCCGGCATGATCGAAGCCTT
The DNA here is from genome assembly GCA_030856765.1 of Verrucomicrobiota bacterium. Taxonomy (GTDB): domain Bacteria; phylum Verrucomicrobiota; class Verrucomicrobiia; order Chthoniobacterales; family UBA10450; genus Palsa-1392. The sequence goes on from JALYOR010000028.1 coordinate 4,934, forward strand.
TGGGATGGTTTCGTCTAACGGCGGCTATGCCACCGTGACCGAGCTCTCCACCGGAGTTTACAAGAGTCTTCTCACCACGGCCGCCGGGCTGGTCGTCGCGACGCCCACTTTCGTGGGTTACAGCTATCTCTCGTCGCGCGTCAATACCTTGCTCCACGACATGGAGCGCGCCGGAATTGAGGTTGTTCACATGTTGACCGATCACGCGCCGGCGGCGGAGATCATCAGCTTCCAAGCGGCCCAGGAAAAACGCGCGGAGCGGCGCTTCGAACGTTGAGCCGCGGCTTCGTTCTCGCGCCTAACGAGAAATGAAGCTGGCCCGCACGAGCAGCATCAGCTTCGGGTGGCTTTATGTCTTCCCCCTGCTCGATGTTGTTTTCCTGCTCATGTTCTTTTTCCTCCTCAGCTCGAGCTTTGTTCTCCAGCCGGGGATTTCGGTCACGGTCCCGTTCTCGCGCTTTACGCTCGGTCCGCAGCCGAATCAGCAGATCATCAGCATCACCGGCGGCCCGAGTCCCGCGATTTACCTGCGCGATCAAAAGGTGACTTTGGCCCAGCTCGGCCCGGCCCTCGACGCGACCAAGCGCGAAGGCCGCTCGGTCGTGATCAAGGCGGATCGGTCGGTTTCTTATGATCTGGTCATGCAGGTCACCAACGCTGCTCTCGAACGGGGTATCACCTCGGTCGCGCTCGCCACCACTCCACAGCAGTGAGCGCGGAAAGTGTTGCGCCGGCTCCCGGCACCCTGCTCTTTCGCTGGGAACGCCCGCGCCGGCGTAAGGTCGCGATCGCTGGTTTCCTCCTCGCCTCGGCGGGGTTGCACGCCCTTTGCTTTTATCTCTTTCAAGTCGTTTACCCTACCACCATTTCCCTGCTGCCCCCGCCGGCGCGAGTCAGTCTTATTTCGCCGACCTCCGATGAAGCCCGGACGTTTCTGAACTGGCTTGAGGCGGAAGATCCGGCGCTCGCTTCGCAAACCCAGCGGCCCGCCGATGCCCGCGCTTTTCAATTACCAAAGCTCGACCACCTCCCTTCTTATCAGGCCGTGCCGCCGCAGCTAAAGGCTTTGCCGCCGCGCCGGGTCGCACGAGGTGCGCCCTCCGCGATGCCGCCGGCGCCGGTTCCCGTCGCGCCAGGATTGCCGCCGCCACCCGCGCTGCGCGCCGCCACCGCGCTGATTTTTTCCGATGGTTTGGGCGAGGGCATGGTCGCGCATCCGGATTTGAAGTTTTCCGCGTCGTCCCGCGAGACGCCCGAGAGCGCGCGCTTTCGGCTCGCGGTCGATTCGTTAGGCGCGGTCCGCTACACCTTTCTGGAACAGTCGTCGGGCGACGCGGCGCTGGATGAACAGGCGCGCCGCTACCTGGTGCTGAGTCGTTTCCAAACCAAGCCGGCGCCCCCCCAGCCCGATCTTACCTGGACCACGGCCACCTTTGAATTTGGCAACGACCTCGAAATACCGCCCAGCGCGACGGAGCGCGCGCCGTGATCCGGGTCAGTCTGGCTGCGCTGGTTACGATTTACCTGCTGCTTTTTCTTGCGGCGGTTTTTCTCCTCTGGATATTTGGGGAGTGGAATCGTCGGCGCCGTGAGCAGCGGGCGCTGCGCCACCGGCTACGGTGTGTGATTTGCGCTTTCGAGTTCGAGGACCGAACGGAGACGCTTCTGCCCCGCTGTCCGCGCTGCGGCAGCTTGAACGAACGTTTTAAACTGGATCGTATTTAAATCATGGGAATGTGGATTGGCCGGAATCGCAAAGCACGTGTCACCTATGGCTTCGACGAGATCGCTCTCGTGCCGGGGCGCGTGACAATTAATCCAAACGAGGTCGATACAACCTGGCGCCTCTCGCGTCGGGATGGTGAACCGATCGAGTTCAAAATCCCGATTCTGGCCAGCGCCATGGATGGCGTGGTCGATGTGCGTTTCGCGATCGAGATGGGAAAACTCGGCGGGCTCGCCGTGCTTAATCTCGAAGGGGTGCAAACGCGCTACAAGAATCCGCAGGAAGTGCTGCAAAAAATCATCGATGCCGACAAGGCCGACGTGACTGCGCTCCTCCAAAAAATTTATCTGGAGCCCGTCCAGGAAGACCTGATCGCGGCGCGTATTCGCGAGATCAAAGATGCGGGTGTTCCCGCTGCGGTGAGTTCGATTCCGCAACGGGCCGAAAACTTCGGTCGCATCGCGCAGGAAGCGGGCGCCGATATTTTCGTCGTGCAAAGCACCGTCTCCACCGTGCGGCACGTCTCCTCGGAGTACAAGTCGCTCGAGCTTGCGAAATTTTGCAGCGATCTGCAGATCCCGGTCATCGTCGGCAATACGGTCGGCTTCGACGCGACCTACGAGATCATGGAATGTGGACCGGCGGCCGTCCTCATCGGGGTTGGGCCAGGCGCGGCTTGCACGTCGCGCGGCGTGCTCGGACTCGGCGTCCCGCAGGTGACTGCGACGGTCGATTGCGCCGCGGCTCGCGACGCTTATTTCAAGAAAACCGCACGCTATGTTTCCATCATCACCGACGGCGGGATGAGTAAGGGCGGCGATGTCTGCAAAGCCTTCGCCTGCGGAGCCGACGCCGTCATGGTTGGGAGCGCGTTTGCCAGAGCGCACGAGGCGCCGGGAAGCGGTTATCACTGGGGCATGGCCACTCCGCACGCCAATCTCCCGCGCGGCACCCGGATCAAGGTCGGTGCGACCGGCTCGCTCAAGCAGATCTTGTTCGGCCCCGCCGAAGTGGACGACGGCAGCCAGAATCTCGTCGGCGCCATCACTACCTGCATGGGCAATGTCGGCGCCCGCTCGCTCCCGGAATTCCAGCAAACCGAGATCATCATCGCGCCCTCCATTCGGACCGAGGGGAAACTCTTCCAGACCGTCCAAAGCGTCGGGATGGGAACGAAGTGACGGAAGGGTGACAAGTCCCCGGTGTTGGGTGAGAAGTATTCTCCAGAGGAAGTCGTTCGATACCCTTAACCAACCACTAATCACTGAGTCATGAATCGCCGCGTCGTAATCACCGGAATGGGCGTGGCTACGCCTTTGGGCATGGAGCTCGAGACCTATTGGCAAAACCTGCTCGAGGGCAAAAGCGGCATCGTGGAGATCTCAAGCTTCGATACCACTGGGTTCGACTGCACGATCGCGGGTGAGATTCGCGACTTCGATCCTAAAGCAGTTTTCAATAACCCCAAAGAACACAAGCGGACCGATCGCTTCGCTCATCTTGCGATGGCGGCGACGAAAAGCGCGATGCGCGATTCCGGGATCGATCTCGAAACGGTCAATCGCGACCGCTTCGGCGTGCTCGTGAGCAGCGGCATCGGCGGGCTCAAGACGCTGGAAGATCAGCACAGCGCCTTGATCAACAAAGGCCCGTCGCGCGTCTCCGCCTTTACCATTCCGATGCTGATCAGCAACATGGCGAGCGGTCTGATCTCAATGGAGTTCGGCCTGCGCGGCCCGAACATGTGCATCGTCACGGCTTGCGCGACTTCGAACAACGCCATCGGTGAAGCCTGGCGGATCATCAAGTTTGGCGACGCCGATATCTTCCTCGCCGGCGGCTCGGAAGCGGCCATCATCCCGATTGGCCTGGGCGGGTTTGGGGCGATGAAAGCCCTTAGCACGCGCAACTCCGAACCGCAGCGCGCCTCGCGGCCCTTCGATCGCGATCGCGACGGCTTCGTCATGGGCGAAGGCGCGGGCGTCATGGTAGTGGAAGAATTGGAACACGCCAAAGCGCGCGGCGCGAAGATCTGGTGCGAGCTGGCCGGCTACGGACTTTCCAGCGACGCCTATCACATGACCGCGCCGCCTCCCGACGGCGACGGTGCGGCCCGCGCCATGAAGATGTCCCTCGCTCACGCTGGCGTGTCGCCGGCCGACGTGGATTACGTGAACGCCCACGCCACTTCTACCGGGCTCGGCGACATCTGCGAGACGCGCGCGATCAAGACTGTTTTCGGCGAACATGCGAAGAACGGGCTGACCATTAGCTCGACCAAATCGATGACCGGCCATTTGTTAGGCGGAGCGGGCGCGATCGAGATGGCGGCTTGTGCGATGGCGATTCGCGACGGCAAAATCCCGCCCACCATCAACCTCGAGAATCCCGATCCGGAATGCGATCTCGATTACACGCCGAACCAAACGCGCGAAAAGAAGGTGCGTGTTGCCGTGAACAACTCCTTCGGCTTCGGTGGCCATAACGCGACCCTCGTCGTCACCCAGTTCACAGACTAGACCCTGGCCGCCGCCACGCATTTTTGTCATCCCGATTCGCCGCAGGACGAAGAGGGACCTTGCAGTTGCAAGAGATGGAAATTAGCGAAGGGAGAGCGTGGATTGCAGTAGCGGGGTCCCTCTCCGCGCTGCGCCGGTTCGGGATGACAGGAGGGCGCGAGGTCCACGATGCCACGCGCAGCTTCGCGTGACAGCTCCAAAAAATAGAGCCGGTTGCTGATCGCTAGCCGGTCATCGACCTTGCTCTTCGAAATGCCGGAACTCGGAAAAGTACTGGTCGTCGTTGGAGCCGTGATCGTGCTCCTCGGCCTCGCTCTCTGGAGCGGCGTCGGCGCCGGCTGGCTCGGACGATTTCCGGGCGATATTCGGATCGAGCGCGGCCATTCCGCCTTCTATTTCCCGATCGTCACCTGCATCATTCTCAGCATCGTGCTGAGCTTGATCTTCTCGCTGTTCCGTCGTTAGGCGAGATGGCCGCGGCGAAAGAGCAAAAGGCGAAGCTCGAACGGCACGTCAACCGCCTGCGCCAATGCCGGCGTTGTCCACTCATGCATCCCCCGCCGGTTTCCGGCGGTGCCGTGATGAGCAAAGTCCTGCTCGTCGGCCAGGCGCCCGGCGTGCGTGAGCCGGTGGTGGGGAAACCGTTCGCCTGGACCGCCGGCAAGACACTCTTTCGTTGGTTTGAAGAATCTACCGGCCTGAACGAAGAAGCGATCCGCGCGAAGATCTATTTCGCCGCCGTTTGCCGTTGTTTCCCGGGTAAAGCGCCGGGCGGCAGTGATCGTGTGCCCAATCCGCAGGAGATCGCGAACTGCTCCTCGTGGTTGAATCGCGAGATCGAAATTCTCCAACCCGAACTTGTCATCCCGGTCGGCAAACTCGCTATCGCGCAATTCATCCCGGTCGGGAAACTGGACCAGATCATCGGACGCAGCTTCCGCGTCGAACGCGCCGGCGAAGAATTCGATCTCATTCCGTTACCGCATCCCTCCGGTGCGTCGCCTTGGCATCGCATCCCGCCCGGCCGCGATCTCCTTCAAAAAGCGCTCAGGTTGATCAAGCGTGATCCGGCGCTGGCCCGCTAGCGGGGGGAGCGATTACTACTCGCTCGACACTACCTCCCAATACAATCCATCCCGGGAGACCTGGTATCCATCTTTCGTCGCCGGATCGCCTTCCGGATTGAAATCCAGCGGCGCGTCGAGCCCGTCTTGGGCTCCCACTCGGGCCGAGCGGCTCGCCGCGCGCATGTGCACTTGCGTCACCTCCCGCTCCTTCATCAGCTCGCGCAAAAGTTCGGGACGCCTGGCTGGATCCACGGTGGTGTTCACGCGCAGCTGAAACAGTTCCCCGCTCCTTTCCCGAAGCCGCACGAATTCGGCGACCGTTGTGCCGGCTCCGGCCACCAGTCGGAGGAAGGCATCGTTCCCGGCTTCCTCACTGCCCAGGACCTTGCGCGCCTTCCAGAAATAGGACTGCTCGTCCTGGTGCATGTCGTAAAAGGCGATCAGGAAATCGTAGAAGACCGAATACTCCAGGCGATAACGCCGTTCGTAAATGTCGAGGCCGAGCGCTTCCGGCATTCCGCGCTTTAGAATCGTGGCGACGGACCGGGCGGCCAGCATTCCGCTATAGGTCGCGAGATGGACTCCCGAGGAGAAAATCGGATCGACGAAGCAAGCCGCGTCGCCGACCAGCACCAGCCCAGGCGCCCAGAATCGTGAATTGACGTAGGAGAAATCTTTCCGCACGCGATAGCTCCCGTAGATGCCCTGCTCGACCCGGGTCGCGTTAGTCAGCAGCTTTTTGATTTCCGGGCAGGCCTCGATGAATTCCGCCATCGCCTGCTCGGGACCGGCTTGCAGTTTCGCCGCGTGCTCTTTGGCCACTACGGCCCCGACACTGGTCAGAGTCTCCGAGAGCGGGATGTACCAGAACCAGCCGAAAGGGAAAACGCAGGAAAAGATATTCCCGCTGAGAGGCGTGGGGAGCCGTTCGCCCCCCTCGAAATAGCCAAAGAGCGCCACATTCTGGAAGAACTTCGAAAAGACCCTCTCGCCGGCGCGCGCCTGGAGCCGGCTCTGGTTACCGGACGCATCGATGACGAACTCCGCCCACTCCTTCGCGCTGCCGCCGGAGCCATTCCGCAGATGCACCCCGCAGCAGCGGCCATCCTCCAGGATGACATCGCTGACCGCCGTCTCCTCGCGCACCTCGACCCCGTGGCGGCGCGCATTATTGAGCAGCAACTCATCGAACTTCGCTCGCTCCACCTGGTAGGAGAAATTGAAGTCGAGCGCCTGGTTCACCTGAGCCGAGCCGAAGTCGAAAGTCCACGGCGTCGGATGCTTCCCCCAGCGGAAAGTGCCGCCCCGTTTCTTGACGAAGCCGGCCGCATGCAGATCATCGCTAACCCCGAGCAGACGACAGATGCCATGGACCGTCGCCGGGAGGAGAGATTCACCTATCTGGTAACGGGGAAACTTCTCTTTCTCGACCAGGAGCACGCGGGCCCCGGCCTTGGCGAGCAGCGTCGCCGCCGTAGATCCACCCGGCCCTCCCCCTACGACGATGGCATTATAATTTGCGCTCCCCATGAAAGCCGAAAGAAACGTTCTACCATCCACCACGTCTCATCGTCCAGCCGTAAATCTCACTGCTTGGCGATCTTAGCAGGAGAAAGGCGTCAACCCCCAAGGCGTCCGACCGCAACTTCCTGCTTTTCTGATTCATCCATTCTTTCCCCATGGCGAAATCGATCCGGGTCACCGTCTGGGGAGAAAACGTTCATGAACGCAAGAACGAGGTCGTGGCCAAAATTTATCCGGACGGAATGCACCGCTGCATCGCCGACGGCCTGCGGGAGGATGCCGCGCTCGAGATTCGCACCGCCACCCTGCAGGAAGCAGAGCATGGCCTAACGGAAAGCGTTCTCGCGCAAACGGACGTCCTGATTTGGTGGGGCCACGCTGCGCACGGCGAAGTGGAAGAGGCGATCGTGGAGCGGGTGCTCGGCCGCATCTGGGAAGGGATGGGCTTCATCGCCCTGCATTCCGCGCATTACTCGAAAGTCTTCAAGCGCCTGATGGGGACGAGCTGCTCGCTCACCTGGCGCGAGGCGGGCGAGCGGGAGCGGCTCTGGGTCTGCAACCCGGGCCATCCGATTGCGCGCGGGATCGATCGCTGTTTCGAGATCGAGAGCTGCGAGATGTATGGCGAGCCGTTCGCCATCCCGGCGCCGGACGAGATCGTGTTCCTCTCCTGGTTTGAGGGCGGGGAAGTGTTTCGCAGCGGTTGCACTTGGAAACGCGGTAACGGAAAGATCTTCTACTTTCGGCCGGGGCACGAAACGTATCCGATCTACTTTCATCCGATCGTTAGGCAAGTGTTGCGCAACGCCGTTCACTGGGCCGCGCCGGAAGGAGAGCCATGGATTGATAGCTCCCCTAACGTCCCGCTCGAGGAAGCGCGCGAGAAGCTGGTCGCGAAAGGCCCGCGCCTGCACCGGGAAGGCGGCGCGGGTTTTCGTTAGGGGAGCGCACGCTTCTTGCGGCTTGGACCTTTGATTTTACAATCAGTGCGCTTTCGATGCCGGCTTTTGCGGGAAGATCAGAATTAGGGCGCCGATAACCACGAGGAGCCCGAGAGATGCGGTGTAACGACTGAGCGCCAAGCCTCCCTTCGCGATCGGCTTATCCAGAAAATCGCCCACCACCGCTCCGAGCGGTCGGGTCAAAACGAATGCCGCCCAAAACAATAGAGCGTGCGAAAGACTTGTGAAATAATAGAGGAGCGCGGTCACCGCGAGGAGCCCGCCAAAAATGGCCGCCGCCCCGAGATAGCCCATTTGATTGGTATCCGCGACCCAATCGCCGAGCGCCGTGCCGAGAGTTTGCGAAAACATGATCGTGACCCAATAAAACATCTCGATCTTGGGTGTATTGACGGTGTCGATCGAGATGCTCCCGGTCGACCAACGCCAGATCAGGAGTGACGCAATGACCAGGACGAGCAGAATCGTGGAACCGCCAGTGTAGCCGATGCCGAGTGACCTGGTGCAGTAATCCGCCAGCGTCGTCCCGACCGTGGTGGTAGCGACGATGGTTAACCAATAGAGGAAGGGGTGAAATTTTTTCGCCATGATCTGCACCAGGACCGCGATAATAAAAATAACGCCGAAAATGGCCGTGCCGATGAGATAGCCATTGCCATTGCCGCTTGAGGTCGTCTCCCCCAGCCACGACATGGTGACGGCGTCGCCACCAGTCTCGCCCAAGGTGGTCGCGAGGATCTTGATGACCCAGAAGAGAAGAGTTACTTGCGGGACCTTGGCGACGATTTCCGATGTTGTTTTGTTCATTTGTTACCTTTCAAAGTTAGTGGCGTCACTGATCGTTAGTAGACGAACTGGACGCCGAAGTAGCCAATCAAGGCCAGCGACTGATTGTCGCCTGAGTGTATCTCGTGGCCTAGCATCGGCGGCCCGCCCTGTCCGGAGGCAATCCGCGCGATCAGACAGAAGAGGAAGATCGTCTTGCGCATCTCTTGTTACTGACTCTGGAATCACTCAAACCAGCAAGACTCATAGGGTTACTCTACGAGCTGAGTAGAAATAGATAAGCCGGCAAAAGCGACTCCGGCGAGCAGGATTCGGTGATTAATTTTCATGGAAACAACCTACTTGATACACCTGTCGGTAGAGGCCTCGCCCAGCTGCAAAATCGTTCTCCGTCGTGCGACTCTTATTATCCAAGCCGTTCCTGCCACCTCTCACATCGAGCGACAGCCGGCGCGCGTCGAGCACGACGAATCGCTTGCTCTTATAGGCAATCGCTACCCGCGGTGGTTGCTTGAGAAGAGGTGCGGCGCCGTTTATCTCGCCGAGATTCTCTTCTGGCGCGCTCGCTCGAAGTTGTTGGAGCAGCCGGCTCCGACGCCAGTAGCGGGGAGAAAACGCCTTGCGATCAAGCACCCAAAAATCGATCGATTGGTCGCGGAGGCATCTCTCCAAGACGGCCGCATCAGCGGTGTATTGCGCCCGCGCGATTTGCAGTCCTCGTTCGCGGAGCGGCAGGTAATAGGCTGGATGGAAAGGGACGGCCGTCTCCGCGCTGACGATGACCGAGCGTTGGCAAAGAAGAGGCAAATTCGCTGCTTCATCGGCGAGCGAGGCGATCTGAATCGTCGCTGGCTGGCGGGCAAAGAATCGGTAGAGACCAGGATCGGTGCCTTTCATGTAACCGTTAGTCGGGAAAGGGAAGATCAAGGGATAGGCAAGGATGAAGCCGACGGAAGCGACCGAGACTACCCGCATCGCGGCTCCGGAAACGCGGAAGCCCTCTGTCGAACGGCGCTTTGCCGAACGCCAAGCAGCATCGAGCAGCGCCAGGATGACTCCTCCGGCGAGCAGGATCAAAACGACGCGCGTGGTCGCCATCGTGTAGCGATTTGGAAGGTAAAGGCGAAAGAGAAAAAAGTGTGCCAAGGCAAACAATGAAAGAGCCGCGCCGATGATCTGGGGGACCGGCCGGGCGCCGCGCGGGACAGCTCTGAGCAACGGGAAGCGCCGGGGAAAACGGCGCAGGATCGGCCACAGAAGTGCGGCCAGAAACCAGGACGGACGGGTGGGCAGGTTATGGACGCCTCCGTTGCCGCCCACCCAGTAGCCCCACCAGGTGGGAAGGAAAAACGGCACCCTCCCGTCGGGACCGAACTCCGGCATCTCGCGCGCCTGCGCGTATGTGACCAGCGGACCAAATCGGGTTGTCTGATGCAGATAAGGCCACAAACAAAGCAGGGTAAGAATCAAAGCGGCGGCCAGCAGCAGATAGGCGCGGCTCATTCGGATGGGAACAAAGTGCTCCCAGCGCAATAGGTTCCAGCCGAGCACCCCGAGAGAGAGCAAAGCGACTGGCGGGAAAAAAAGGGCCCCGAGCGTGACGGTAGAAAGCACACCCGGGGTTGAGTGGCGCAGGTGATAGTAAAGGAAGGCCGCAAAGAGTGGATAGAAGAACGCTCGCGGCGTGGCCGAAGCGAGATCGCTGTTCAACCAAAGGCATTGCGAAAATAGGACCGTGGTGAGGCCGGCCGCAGCAGGAGAACGAAAGAAGCGGCAGGCGAAGCCGAAAAAATATGCCGCCGCGATCAGGCTGAGGGCCGCTGGGATCGCCTTGCTCGCGAGCAAAGGATTGATTCCCGCATACGCCAGGAGACGGAAGAGAGCAGCGTAGCCCGAAGGCGCGAGAGACTGAAAGTAATCTGCGCTCGCATCCTGAGGGAAAAGGTTCGGGTTAATGTAACGAAACATCCAAAAGACATGTTCGCGAGCGTCATCGGCGAATGCGTAGGGGGAGGCAAACGCCTGCTGCCAAGCGAGGCCGGCGCAGACCGCCGCATAGAGGATGACCGGGATAAGCCAACGGCCTATCTCACCTCCCGAATGCTCGCCGGCCGCGGGACCAGGAAACTGGCGCAATCGCCGGAGGCTCAATCGCCGTGCGGACAGGGCGGCCCAAGTCATCGGGTTTGTTCCGAGCCGGGTGGCGCTAGCGCTCCGGCAGAACCTTTTTGACCAGCCGGTCGATCCCGCTCTGGGCAAACTCGCTTGCTGGATAAATCTTCTGCGCTTTCAGGTACCAGGCGAGGCTGGAGCCGAGCTCCTCTTTTGTTTCCAGTTGTTGCGCGGTGCGCAAGGTGCGGACGAAGTCGGCGGCTTCAGTCGTTAGGTTGGCCCGAATCTGGTTGAGCTTGCTGTCGTCGGGATTCGATGCATGCGCTTTCTCGAGCGTTTCCCAGGCGCCGGCGTAGTCGCCGTGCTTTTCGATTTCGCCCGCCTGGATGATGGCGGTCTCGACCACCTGCATCTGGTCGAGGATTTTCTTGAGCTGTTCCTGGCGCTCGGGATCAAGCGCCGCCGCCGCGATGAAGCGTAGCTTGTCGTTGTAAATCTGCCGGGTGTTGTGCTGGCTGACCAATTGATCGAGATCGACCAGCGCTTTTTGTTGTACATCGGCCTGCGAAAAAATGAGGCCGGAAACTTCCGCGAGCGCGGGATTGCGCGGCCAGATCTCGGTCGCTTCTTTCAACTCGGTTTCGAGCGTCCCCTTGTCGCCGCTCACGGCCGCGTTGCGTGCCTTGGCCAGATGCATCGCACTGACGGTGCGCGCGGTTTCGATCGCGGCGAGCGGTTTGGAGTCGTCGAAATCCTTGGCAATCTTATCCAGCTCCTTCACCAGCTTACCGGCGAGCTCGTAGTCCTTCACCTCGATCGCGGAGATGAGCTGATAATTTTTTTGCGAGAACTCCAGCACCTGCCGCTTTTCTTCGCGGGGCAGGGTGCGGACTTCGGCCATGAATTCACCCACGCTGAAGGCTTCGGCGAGGCGCTTCGACGCGCTTTGCAGCTCGTTCTTTTGCAGGAGAAATCGGAAAGCCTGAATACTTTCGCGCACATCGCGGATCGCTTCGTGGGCGAGGGAATCAAGCGTGCCCACGGTGGGCGGCAAGCCGCTGCTTTTTTCGAAAAGGTCTTTTGTGTCTTTGCCGACTTCGAGTTTGCTCTCGCCGCTGCTGAAGATGTCGCGATAGAAGCGGGTGCCGATGAGCACGTGCTGGAAACGGCGTTGCAGAAAGAGCTGCACGAAGAGCGCCTGGAATTCGATTTTCGCCTCGAGAATAGTCAGCTCTTTTTTCGCCTGGTTGGCTTTGATGGTGGCGAGAATTTCCGTGAGGCGGGTGGTGTAAGGCTGCATCGCCAGGTCGCGCGCGAGCTGCTGCTCCTTGGCCCATTGATCGGCCGCGGCCTGGTCCTTGGAGGAGGGCGCGCCTTCGAGCTTGTTTTGTTTCGCGGCGACTTGCGCGTTCCATTCGTTATTCTTGCGCTCCTGTTCGAGGGCGAGATTCGCCTGGGCCAGGCGCTGACTCGCGTCCTGTGCGCGCCAGACGCTGTAAACCGCATCCGCCAGGGCGTCGCAAAGATGCGCGTCCATCTCGTAATTGGCCGCGCGTTTCAAAAGACGAAAAGCCTGGTCGACCGAATCGGCGGAAGTCTGGCCGGGGCCGAGCTTGCCGAGGATCGTGCTCAGGATGGTTTGGTAGGCTTTTGACTCGGCGCTCGTGTCGGCCGGGGCGTTGAGATATTTTTCAAAACGCGCCTCGAAAACACGGTTGTTGTTCAGGCTCCAGCTGTGCCCGTCCCAGGTCACGATCTCGTTCGCCGGATCGAAGATGGGCACATCGCCCCCGAGAAATTTCGGCGCGGGAGAAGCGGAAGCGGCCGGTTTGGCTGCAGGCGCTGGCTGAGGCGGGGGCGCGGTTTGCGCGGGAGCGGTGTCGGGCACTTGCGCGCACAATGTTGCGCTGCCGGCGAGCATAACGAAAAGCGCGAGCCGCTTCATACTTTGCGAATATCCCGGACGCGGAGGATGCCTTTGTCGCCCACCTCGATTTTGAAAAAATAGTGCTGCCCCTTTTGAATGTTCAGGCTGTTAAACTGCGCTGGAATGAGGAGCGCCAGGATGTCGTCGCGGTCCTGCACTTCGACCGAGTAGAGGCGCCCTTCACTCGGCGCCCAGGCAAGCTGCGCGGCGACGGTGGCGTTGAGCTTGTAAACATTGCCGCGCAAACTGTCGGCGCTCTTGAGATAAGTCGGCACATCGAGCGAAGTCAGGGTGCGGTAGGGATCGCTCACATTCTGGAAGAGAATCCAGCCGCCGACGATGGCCGCGATGACGAGGAGAACGACTCCACCGAGCCACCACGGATTAACGGAAGAACTTGCCCGGCGAACCACGAGCGCCAGAGTAGCGTCCCGCGTTTCTTTTGCAATCCTCCGCGGGCGCTTACTCCCAGCGGCTGTTCTTCGCGCCGAGGTAGGCGACGAGGATTCCACCGACGACGTGCATCAGGAGCACCCAGGCGCAGAGTTCAAACGCGACCAGCTCCGTCGCGCTCATGCTCTGGACGAAATCGTAGAAGCGGGTCTCGCGCATCGTCTGCCAATAACCCGACCAGCCCCAATAGGCGGCGATGAACGGCCGGGTCGCGAGCCCGAGGACGTGAGGCAGGGCGAGGACCGCGCCGGAAAGCGGCAGCTGCAGCCCGACGAGATAGACCGACAGGAGCGAAGCATTCTCCGACGAACGACTCAGGCTGGAGATGGCGAGACAGACAAAAGTCATCGCCGAGTTCGTTAGGCAAAGAATCAGGATTTGCGCGAGGAGGTCGCCGGGAAAACGACAGATCAGGCTGACGAAAAATCCCATCCAGGCCGATTGCGCCACGATCAGGACGCTGAGGAAAACGATCTTGCTCGCGATGTAACTGGCCGGGCGAATGCCGGCGAATTTCTCTTTCTCGAAAATGGCGCGCTCACCCGCGATCTCGCGCGCGGCGTTGTTCGAGCCCATGAGAGTGAGGAGGATGACTTGGAACATGATCAGCCCGGAGACAAGGCTGCCGACTCGGTCTGATTGCAGGGCAAAGGCGGTCGTCTCGACCAGTTGCTGCAAGGCATTGGCGGAACTGCCGGCGAGGTTTTGAATCTGCGGCAAACCGCCCCAGGCAAAGATGACGACGAGACAGGGAAAGCCGAAAAGGAGGGCGAGCTGGAGGGCGAGCTGGCCGCGGTTGCGAAAGAAAAGGAGCCAGCGGCGGCGGAGGAGGATGAAGAACTGGGCCAGAAAATCCGGCCTACGATCTTCCGTCGGCGGCGCTTTCGTTTCGTTAGGCGAGATTGCTGCGCGCGGCGCGTACTGGGATGATTGTGCCTGCCAGAGCGCTTCCCATTCCTCGGCCGTTCGCATGCCGAGGGTGGGGAAGAGCAGCTCCGGGTTGTCGATCTGAAAATAATCGCCTAACGAGCTGGGCGCGGCCTGGTAGACGAGCCGGCCTTCATACAAAACCGTGACGGTGTCGTGCAGCTCGAGGTGCCGCAGGCTGTGAGTCACGGAAATGACCGTGCGCTGTTCGACTTTCGCGAGGTGATGCAGGAGGTGCACGATTTCGCCTTCCGATTTCGGGTCGAGACCGCTCGTCACTTCGTCGCAGAGCAAAAAATGCGGCTCGCTCACCAGCTCGAGAGCGAGGGCGAGCCGCCGTTTTTGTCCGCCGGAAAGCACGCCCACCCGTCGCTCGCCCGTCTCGGTCAGGCCGACTTCGGAAAGGAAACGCGCGGTCCGCCCGGCCCGCTCCGCCTCGCTCAGACCGCCGACGCGCAGACTCAGGGCGGTGGCGACGCTTTCCGCGACGGTGAGCAAATCGAAGGCGATGCCAAACTGTGGGACGTAACCAATTTCGTTAGGCGCGAGGTCGTGCCGGTCGAGATCGCGTCCGGCCCAGAAGACGCCGCCCTCGTTAGGCTGTTGCACCCCCGCGATCGCTTTGAGGAGGGTGCTTTTGCCGCAGCCCGACGGCCCGACCACGGCGTGCAGCTGCCCCGGCGCAAAATGGGCCGTGATCGAGTTGAGGAGCCGGCTTTCCGTCGCCGCCCGGGTGGAAACGACGCTGACCTCGCGCAATTCGAGCATGATGGTTGGGATCGTGCCGCAACTGCGGTAGCTTGGCGAGGCGCTATGACAAAATTCCAGCGAGGCGCGGCCTGGGCCGTTTTTCTCCTCCTTGTCCTGCTCGTGGCGGGCGCTCTCCTGGTCCGGGTCGGGGCTGGCTGGTATCTCGGGAGCGAGCGTTTTCGCCACCAGATTACGCGGGCGGTCGAGCAGGAATTGAAAGCGAAAGGCAGCTTTCAACCGCTGCATTACAACGACGGCACTTTTTATTCCGACGGCTTTGCCGCAGAAGGCAAGGGGCGCGCTTTTTTTTCCAGGCTGCGCGCGGATCAGATTCGCGCGGTCGTTAACTGGCGCGGATTGCTCGATCGGCGTTGGGAAATCGACGAGCTGAACGTCCAAAAGCTCGAAGTCCATTTTGCCGGTCAGGCTCCGCGCGAAGCCTCTCCGGAAACAACCGCCGCAAAACCGCGTTCCGAAAAATCCAGCTCACCCTGGAAACTCGATCTGCGCCAGGCCGAGATCGCGCAGTCGTCCTGGGATTGGGGGAGCACGCCCGAGCGGTCCGGTAGCCTAACGAAAAGTGGCTTTACCCTCCGGCCGAGCGAAGGCGCGTGGCTGCTCGAGGCCAACAGCGGCACGCTTACGCAAAGCGGCTGGCCCGTCCTGACGATCGAGTCGGCCAAACTGCGCTACACCGGGCCGTCGCTCTTCGTGACCGAGAGCGCGCTCCGCGCGGGCGACGGCCGGATTAATGTCGAAGGCGAAATAGAATTCGATCGCGCCGCCGATCTCCAGCTGCGCCTGGACAAGGTCGATTTTACTCCTTTTCTCCCGCCCGATTGGCGCCTAAAGCTGCATGGGAAAATGGCCGGCAGCGCGAAGATCCATGCGCCGCTGCCGGAAGGCGCGATGCAAATCTCTGGCGAACTGCAACTGGTCGACGGCCAGCTGGAAGCATTACCGTTGCTCGATCAAATCGCGACCTTCACCCGCACGGACCGGTTCCGCCGCGTCGCGCTGACTCGCGGCTCGATCAGTTTTACAAACGCAGACGACCGCATAGTGGTGAAAAATCTCGTCCTCGAATCGGAAGGCCTGATGCGGATGGAAGGCGCGTGCACGATCGCGCAGAACAAGATCGACGGCGTGTTCCAGGTGGGCGTGACCTCTGCCAGTTTGCAATGGCTGCCCGGTTCGCAGGCGCGCGTTTTTACCGTGGCGCGCGACGGTTATTTCTGGACGCCGGTGCGGGTGAGCGGGCCGGTCGACCATCCGCGCGAAGACCTGACGAAACGTTTGCTGGCGGCGGCGGCGAACGAGCTATTGGACAATTCCAAGGGCAATCTGGAAGACGCGGCCAAGGCGCTGCTCGATTTGATTTCTCACTGATCCGCCGGCTTGAAAGTCGCAGTCTCGCCCGATTCAAACGCACCCTGCGCGCTGCTGAGAATCTGTTTGAGCTGATCTTCGCTCTCGACCCGGTATTCGATCGAGTGCGCGTGGGTCGTCGTCGGATAAGTCTTCACCACTCGCTCCCAAACCTTGTCGGGGTCGACCCGTTGCCCCGCTTCTTTCGCGAGATCGCTGATCCGGTCGATGGCGGATTGTCCGACGCCGACGGGCGACTTGGCGGCGATCGGTTCGATGTAATAAAAGCGCACCGCCATGTTGCCCTGCGTGTCGATGTTCAGCTCGTTCACTCGCGCGGCGCCATCGACGATGTATTCGTGGCTGCTGACGGAAACGATGGAGCGGATCGCGACCTCGTAAGTGCCGCCCGGGAGTTCGCAACGCCAGTAGGCAAGCTGCGGGACGGGCGTTGCGCTGGGCGAAGGGGAAGGCGTCTGGGCGCGGACGCTCACGCTCACGAGGAGCAGGACCAAGAATGCTAATCGCTTCATAGACTTATTGCGGTGCGAGATCGTTACGATAAACCGTGCCGCCTTTCATCACGAAACCAACGCGGCCGAGGAGCGCGACGTCCTGCAACGGATCGCCCGGGACGGCGATAAGATCGGCAAATTTCCCCGCTTCCACGCTCCCGACCCGGTCCTGCCAGCCGATGATCTCGGCGTTCAAACTCGTCGCCGCGACGATCGAGGCCATGGCCGGTTCGCCCAGTTTGTGGCGGACGACGAATTCCTTCCAGTTCTCCCCGTGCTCGATCACGGCGGCATCGGTCCCGAAACCGATCGGAATTTTCGCCGCGAGGGCGCGTTTGAAACCGGCAAACATGATGCCGCCCATCTTGCGGCTCCGCTCGCGCTCGGATTCCGGCACGTTGTTCTTGATTCCGTTCTGCTCGATCGAATCGATCACTTCCAGGGTCGGGACGTAAAAGGTTTTGCGATTCGAAGCTTTGATGAGCGCGATCGCTTCATCGTCCAGATCGGAGCCATGATCGACCGTGCGCACCCCGGCGCGAATCGCGGCCTTAATTCCGGCCGCGCCGTGCGCGTGCGCCGCCACCTGCCCACCCCAGCGGGTCGCTTCCACCACCGCCGCCTTGATTTCCTCATCGGAATATTGCTGGCGCCCGGGCTCAATCCCTTTCGAGAGGACCGCGCCCGTGGCCATTATCTTGATGAAGTCCGCGCCGTTCTTAAAATTGGTCCGGACCGCTTTCGTGATTTCTTCCGGACCATCGGCAAGGTTTTTCACCAGAGGCGCATCGAGGTAGATCGAGAATTGTTTCGCATCGCCCGCGCCGCCGGTGGAGGAAACATAATTGCCGGCCACCAGCATCCGTGGCCCCGGGACCGCGCCGTCATTGATCGCGTTGCGCAGATCGACGTCGACGTAGGGCCAGGTCGGCCCCATATCGCGGCAGGTCGTGAACCCCGCGCGCAAAGTGACGAGCGCATTGCGCGCGCCCCAGAGCGCGTCGTGGCCGGGGGTCGTTTTGGCGAGCGCGTCTTCCCAATGCACGCCCATTTTGCCGGTTAGATGCGTGTGCAGATCGATCAGGCCCGGAAGCAAAGTGGCGTCGCCCAAGTCGATCACTTTTGCCTCTGGCGGAACCGCGAGGCTGCTTCCGACCTCGGCGATCTTTCCCCCCACCACGCGCACCATGGCGGGCGAAAGCGCCGCGCCGCCGTGGCCGTCGATCAGGTGACCGGCCTTGATGATTACCACGTCATCAGCGGTCGGTGGCATGTCCGCCCCGAGCGACCTGCAGGCTATCCCGAGGAAGAGCCCGAGCAGACTTCCAAAGACCGACAATCGTTTGGTCATGCGACGCAGAGTAGCTTTCTCGAGACCAGAAAACCAAGCAGCAACTGGCGGAAACTGGGAAGGAATACGTCTTCCCGATGGAACTTGCGTCTGTTTTACTGGACCAGTGAAAAGGTCGATCCTCCTCGGATTCGTCGCTTTGTCCGCGGTCTCGTCGACGTTCGCCAACATTTGGGACACAAAAGATCAGATCGAAAAGCGCTGGGGGGCGCCGATCCAAATTAGCGGCTATCCGGATGAAAGGATTTACACTTACCGAGCCGGTTCTTATCAAGTGCGCGTCGCCTTTCTCGACGGCTTTAGCCAGTGTGAACAATACCGTCACCCGGGTCTTCCTGGCAGACATCCGGCCCTAAGCGGGGCTGAAGTTGAGAGGCTGCTTAAGGATAATTCATTCGGTCAGCAGTGGGAACGCGAGGAGAATAATTACTGGCTGCCGGACAAGTCGGTCAGGGCATACCTTCCAGCGGATGCTGGGGGTTTGATGGGGCTTTATTTCGAGAGCTCACAGCACGCGGCAATCCCGTTCGACCCTAACCGTTATCTCCGAACGGGAAAGGTGTCGACATTCTCCGGTAAGGTCACGTTTCGGCAGGTTGAGGAGAGTCAATGGCTGGTCCTGCACGACGGGAACTACGTGCTCGAGATCCCGTGGCGGTGGGCGGATGATTCTGCCCCTGCCAAAGTGAAAGCCGGTCACACCTATCGCATCTCCTTGTTGGACGAGGATGGCCTCGACACGTTCACCAGAATCGCCTGCTTGAGCGATCGGGAACACAACGACTGGAGCGATGCCGTTTACGATTCCAAGTCATACGTTCTGGCGCTCATCCAGGATCGATTCGGAACGCTCTTTGATCGTTCGGTCTGCGAGATTCATCGCCTCAAGATGATGAGGAAAGAGGCCGAAGTGAGTTATGGCATGTTCGCTTCGGACGAATGCGATCGGCGCTTCCCGCACCATCGCAACTACATCCTGGGAGGCTGCATCGACCAGGGGAAAAAGTCCGGCACGTTGTTCGTTTGTCCGCTCTGCGTCGCGGCCTGCGGTGTCTACAAGTTCACGCATCCCTCCAAAGACCGAGAATAGACGCCTGCATCCCGTTCCTCGACTTCGCGCGGGATGACGGCATTTTGGCACGATGGACGAAACGAAGACTCCGACCCGTGACCAGATTCCCGAGAGTGACAAGTGGGATCTCTCGCTCCTTTTCACCAACACCGACAAGTGGAGCGAGGATTTTACCTGGATTCAGGCGACCTTTCCCCGCCTAACGACCTGGAAAGGTCAGGTCGGCGAGTCGGCCGCAACACTGGCGGAGCTGCTTGAGTTCGAGAAGACGGTCGACCTGAAGATCGAGCGCGTCTATCATTTCGCCTCGCTCCAACTGGCCGAGGACAGCTCCAATCCGGAGTATCTCGCGCGGATGGGGCAGTTGCAGAATCTGCTCACCACCATCGGGGAGGCGACGGCTTTTCTCGTCCCGGAAATCCAGGCGATCGATGACGAGAAGTTCGCGCAATTTCTCGACGATCCCGCGTTGAAGGAATGGCAGATGCGGCTGCGCAAGATCCGTCGGATGAAGCCTCATATTCTCTCCGAGAAAGAAGAGCGCCTTCTCGCCCTCGTCAGCTCTTCGCTCGATGGCTACGACGACGCTTTCTCGCAGCTCACCGACGTCGATATGAAATTCGGCGTCATCCACGATGAGAAAGGCGATGAGCGGCCGCTCACCCAGAGCTCTTACAGCTCGTTCCTGGTCAAGCGCGACCACGAGCTTCGGAAGCGCGCTTTTCATCAGTTCTACGAGGAGTTCCGAGATCACCAATTCACCCTCGCCTCTGCCCTTTCCTATTCGGTCAAAACCGACATCTTCCGCGCCCGGGCGCGGAACCACACTTCGGCGCTGGCCGCGTCGCTCTTCAAGGATGACATTCCGGGGGAGGTTTACGACGGGCTCATTTCCTCCGTCCGCGAGAATCTCCAGCCGCTCCATCGCTACTACGAGTTGCGGCAGCGCCTCCTCGGCCTCTCCGAGTTGCATGTCTACGACACCTACGTGCCGCTTGTCGCGGAGATCGAGACCGATATCGATTTCGACGCCGCGATCGAGAAAGTCCTCGCTTCGCTGGCGCCGTTAGGCACGGAATATGTCGCATCGTTAGGCGAAGGCCTCCGCGGTCGTTGGTGCGATCGCTACGAATCGAAAGGCAAGCGCAGCGGCGCTTTTTCCAGCGGGAGCTACGGCGCGCCGCCCTATATCCTGATGAATTACAAGCACGACGTCTTCTCCGATGTCTATACCCTCGCGCACGAGGCCGGACACTCCATGCACACCTGGTTTGCGCATCGCCATCAGCTCTACCAGGACGCCGACTACCCGATCTTCCTCGCCGAGGTCGCCTCGACCTTTAACGAAGAACTGCTCACCCATCATCTCCTCGAGCAGACCGACGATCCGAAGATGCGCGCCTACATTATCAATCGGCAGATCGACGACATCCGCGGCACCCTCTTTCGTCAGACCATGTTCGCCGAGTTCGAGAAAATCATCCACGCGATCGAGGAACGGGGCGAAGCGCTCACCCTCGATGTCTTCAAGGGCGAGTATCGCCAGTTGCTCGAGGTCTACTTCGGGCCCGCCGTGGTGCTCGATCCCGAGCTCGATCTCGAATGTCTGCGCATCCCGCATTTCTACAGCGCCTTCTACGTTTACAAATATGCGACCGGCGTTTCCGCCGCCATCGCGCTGGCCGAGCGCGTCCTGACCGGCGTCCCCGGCGCGGTCGAGGCTTATCTCGGCTTTCTGAAATCCGGCGGCTCGAAGTTCCCGCTCGAGACCTTGCTCGCGGCCGGCGTCGACATGCGCACCTCGGCCCCGGTCGAGAGCACCCTGCGCCTTTTCGATCGCCGCCTGAGCGAACTCGAGGCCCTTCTCTAGTTTCAGCAAAGTGGGAGCCGCCTTTGCGCGGCGATCTCTGGCGCGCCCGGTAGCCGGAACGTCATCTTTTCGGGGCGCAAAGGACCCTCCCACATTCCGTTTCCGGGCGTGGGCCCGGCACTTGCTATTTCAGGAGTCGATGACGATTGAATGGCAATTGCGCAGCGCGTGCGGTTACGCGGAACTCGGCATGGATCGCGAATCCCGGGCAGAACTAAATAGCATCCCGAAAGCACAGCAGGATCGCCCCGAAGTGCTGCAACTGCGGCTCCATCATCTGATGCTGTGTAAGTCATGGACGAGCGCCCTTCGCCTGAGCCGCCGCCTTTGCCGCGTCGCGCCCGATTGCGGGGCGGGCTTTCTCCATGCCGGCTTTTGTTTGAACCAGCTCGGCCGCACTGAAGACGCGCGCAAGATTCTGCTCAAGGGTCCGCCCGCGCTGCGCCTGGAGCCGATCTTTTTCTATAATCTCGGCTGTTACGAAGCGCTCCTTGGCCGCCCGCGGGATGCCCAACGGCATCTCGAGACGAGCTTCCAGATGGACGCCCACTTTCGCGAGATCGCGAAAAAGGATCCCGACCTCAAGACCGTTCAGGAGTTTTTGTAGGGCGGGCGCCCGCCTGCCCCGACTCAGATCCTCAAAATACAATCCGCAGGATTGCCGCTGGCCGGGGTCACCACCCCCGGCTACAACTGCCGGATGCAGCGCGAAGTAGAATTGCAGATCGACGACATCGCCTTCGGCGGCAAAGGCGTAGGCCGGGCCGAGGGCAAGGCCGTCTTTATCCCGTTCACCATCGCCGGCGAACAAGTTACGGCCCGCATCATCAGGGAAAAGAAATCCTTCGCCGAAGCCGATCTCGTGCGGGTGAACGAGCCCTCCCCCGAGCGGGTCGTGCCGCGCTGTCCGTATTTCGGGCTGTGCGGCGGCTGCAGCTATCAGCACATGAGCTACGAACATCAGCTCCACTGGAAATCGCACCAAGTCGCCCAAGCCTTGCAGCGGATCGGGAAATTCCGCGAGCCGCCGCTGCGCCCGATCGTGCCCTCGCCGCTCGATTACGAATACCGCAACCGCATCACCGTCCACGCCGAGAACGGCGTCGTCGGTTTCTTCCGTCACGACGCCCACCGCTTGATCGACATCGAGCAATGCCCCATCGCCGGCCCGGCAGTGAACCAGGAACTGGCCGCCTTGCGCGACCGCAGCCCGCGCGACGGGCACTACACTCTGCGCGCGACGCCCGACGGACCGCGGGTTTTTTCCCAGACGAACGACGCCGTCGCCCTCCACCTCGCCGACACCATCGCCAGCCTCATCCTGCCTGACCAATCCCTCCTCCTCGACGCTTACTGCGGCGGCGGCTTTTTCGGAAAGCGGCTGCGCGAAAGATTCGCGCGCGTCGTCGGCCTCGACTGGGACATCCACGCCATCGCCGCCGCTCGCGCTGAGGCCGCGCCTAACGAGATCTACCTCGACGGCGAGATCGCGCCCCAGCTTGCCGCCGAACTGACGAACGCCAACCCGCACCTGACGACCGTGATCGTCGACCCGCCCGCCACCGGTCTTGGTCCGGACGTGCGCGACGTCCTCCGCCAGCGTCCGGTTGCGACGCTCCTCTACGTCTCCTGCAACCCGCCGACCCTGGCCCGCGACCTGGCCGATCTCGGCAGCGCCTACCGGCTCGAGAGCGTCACGCCCTTCGATATGTTTCCGCAGACCGCCGAGATCGAAGTGCTGGCGCACCTCACGGCGGCCTAGACCTCCACCCGCGCGCCCAGCTCGACCACGCCGTTCGGTGGGAGGCAAAAGTAGGAGGTCACGTCGCCGGAGTTGCGCGTCATCCAGGCGAAGACCGTCCCGCGCCACGGCGACAATCCCTGTTTGCGCGTGGCGAGGATGGTTTCGCGGCCGATGAAATAAGTTGTGCGCATCGGGTCGAGCCGCAGGTCGCTTTCTTTCACCAGGGCGAGGGCAGCGGGAACGTCCGGCTTTTCCATGAAACCGAAGTGGATCTGGGCGCGCCAGAAACCTTCCTCCAGTTTCTCGAGCGAGACTCGGTCCTTGAGATTCGTCAGGTAGGGCACCTCCGCGGTGCGCACGGTCAGGAGGATGACGCGATCGTGCACCACCTTGTTGTGCTTGAGATTGTGCAGCAGCGCGAGCGGCGTCCCGTGGCGATTGCCCGACATGTAGATCGCGGTCCCGGCCACGCGGGCGATGCGCTTGCTCTTCAGGTCCGGGAGGAGCGCGGCGAGCGGAATGCAAACTCCACCGAGATGATCGCGCAAGACGCGCCGGCCTTTTCGCCAGGTCAGCATGAGGAACAGGATCACGCCCGAGATGATGATCGGGAACCACCCGCCGTGCGCGATCTTGAGCATGTTCGCGCCGAAGAAGGCGAGGTCGATCAGGATGAAAAAAGCGGCCACCGGGAAAGCGGCCACCGCCGGCCAATTCCAGCGATGACGGGCGACGAGATAGAACAGGATGGTGGTGATCAACATCGTGGTCGTAATTGCCACGCCATAAGCCGCAGCGAGATTGCTGGAGGATCGAAAACCCACCACGAGCCCGATGCAGGAGAGCATGAGCAACCAGTTGACCACCGGCACGTAGATCTGCCCGATCACGCGGGCTGAGGTGTAATTCACCTTCAGGCGCGGACTGTAGCCGAGCTGGATCGCCTGCATGGTAAGAGAGAAGGCGCCGCTGATGATCGCCTGCGAAGCAATGACCGCGGCTGCAGTGGCGAGCGCCACCAGCGGGTAGAGCGCCCACGCGGGCGCCATGTGAAAGAAAGGATTCACCGCCGCCTTCGGCTCGATCAGCAAGAGCGCACCCTGCCCGAGGTAATTCAGGATCAGGGCGGGCAGGACGACCACGAACCAGGTCAACCGGATCGGCGCGGTCCCGAAATGCCCGATATCGGCGTAGAGCGCCTCGCCGCCGGTCACGACGAGGAAGACAGCGCCCAGGACCACGAAACCATTGCGGCCATTGTGCAGGAAGAAGTTGAAACCGTGCACGGGATTGACCGCGGCGAAGATCTGCGGCGCCCGCAGAATCTGGTGCACGCCGAGGATCGCGAGAGTCAGGAACCAGAGAATCGTGATCGGCCCAAAGATATTCCCGACGCTGTTCGTGCCCTTCGATTGGAAAAGGAAGAGGCCAATTAAAATCACCACCGCGAGCGGCACCACATAAGGATCGAACAGCGGCGTGGCCGTGTGCAGACCTTCCACCGCGCTCAAGACCGAGATCGCAGGCGTGATCATCCCGTCGGCATAGAGGAGCGCCGCGCCAAAGAGCCCGAGAAGAAAGAAATACTTCCCGCGTTTCACCCCCTCGCTCACCAGCGTGGCGAGGGCGAGGATGCCGCCTTCGCCGCGGTTATCGGCGCGCAGGATCAGGATCAAATATTTGACCGAGATGATGAGGATGAGCGACCACACGATGAGGGAGAGCACCCCGAGGATGTTGGCCGGGTTCGGCCGCACCGAGTGGATGCCGTAGAAGCACTCGCGCAACGCATAGAGCGGGCTCGTGCCGATATCGCCATAGACGATCCCGAGACTGGCGAGGCAGAGGAGCGCGAGCCGGCGGCTTGGCTTCGCTGTGTCGGTTAGGGGATGATTTGGAGCAGCCACGGGCTCGATCAGGGCATTCATGATTCCGAGGGAAAGTTAGGCGCGCTCTCCTGTCCGAATAATTAAAAGGGTACTAAAATTCGTTAGTGCCCATTTCCTGTCCTACCGGATGCGCTAGATTCGCGGCGTGCTGGGAACGACCGGTTCGCGCGGTATGGAAAGGCTCTCTGCGGAAGACCTCGCGGCGGGCGTGCTCGACGAGGATGCGGCCGCCCCGCGGCCCGCTCTCGCCCCGCTCAAGGAATACGCCTTCGCGTTCTTCGGGGTCGTCGCCCTCACGATCGTCTGCTGGCTTCTTCGTTCCCTCATCGCCTACAGCGCCATCGCGCTTATCTTCCTGCTCGGCGTGCTCATGGCCGGGATGGTTCTGAATCGCCGGCCGGTGCTCCTGGCCGCGGCCCTCAGCGCCCTTTCCTGGAACTTCCTCTTCATCCCGCCGCTCTTCACTCTCCACATCGCGAAGTTCGAGGACGTGCTCACCTTCGCGACCTACTTCATCATCGCCATCACCGTGGGCGGTCTCACTTCGCAGCTCAAAGCCCGCGAGCATCTCGCCGCCCAGGTGCAGCTGGCCCGGGAATCGGAACGCCTCCGCAAGACGCTCCTCGACTGCGTTTCGCACGAACTCAAGACCCCGCTCGCCGCCATCGGCGCTGCCAGCCAGGAGCTTGTCCGCACTGCGCCCAGCGTCCAAAACTCCGAAGCACTGCAGCAGTTGGCCGGCGAAATCCACTACGGCTCCCGCCGGCTCAACCGCGTGGTCAACAACCTCCTCGACATGAACCGCCTCGAGAGCGGCGTCATCCGGCCGCGGCAGGAGTGGTGCGACGTGCGCGAGCTCCTCGACTCGGCGATCGAGATCGAGCGCGAGACCATTGCCGGTCGCGAAGTGCAGCTCGATGTCCCGGCCGACCTCCCGCTGGCCCTGCTCGATCACACCCTCATCGAGCAGGCCGTCGCCAAACTGATAGCCAACGCCGTCAGCCACGCCGACTCGCGTTCGCCGATCGAGATCGATGCCGAGTACCAAGCCAACCGTCTCGCCATCTCGGTGAGCGATCGCGGCCCGGGCTTTCCCGCCGACACCGCCGCCTGCATCTTCGAGAAATTCTACCGGGGCGACGGCCGCAAAGCCGGCGGGCTCGGTCTCGGTCTCTCCATCGCGCGCGGCTTCGTCGAGGCTCACGGCGGCACCCTCTCGGCCGAGAATCGCGACGGGGGCGGCGCGCGTTTCACCATCAGCCTCCCCGTTCGCGTGACCGACGGCGACGCGGTCGACGCCAGCGTATGAAACGGACCCGCACCGCCCTCATCATCGACGATGAGAAACAGATTCGCCGCCTCCTGCGTATCGCGCTGGAAGGCGCCGACCACCAGGTCTTCGAAGCCGAGACCGGCAAGGCCGGGCTAGAGGAAGTCGCCTACCGACGGCCCGACATCGTCCTGCTCGACCTCGGGTTGCCCGACATGGAGGGCGTGAAAGTCCTCCGATGTCTCCGCGAATGGTCCGACGTGCCCGTCCTCATCCTTTCCGTGCGCGACGAGCCGGATGAGAAAGTCGCCGCGCTCGACGCCGGGGCCGATGACTACGTCACCAAGCCCTTCGACACCGCCGAGTTGCTCGCCAGGGTCCGCGCCTCGCAGCGGCGCTCGCTCAGCGAGACGAGCGAGCCGGTCTTCCAGAGCGGGTCGCTGATGGTCGACTTCGCGGCCCGGCAAGTCCACGTCGACGGCACCGAGATTAAGCTCACCCCGACCGAATACTCGCTCCTCCGCGTGCTGGTGCAGAACGCCGGCAAAGTCGTCACCCACCGGCAACTGCTCCGCACCGTCTGGGGCGAAAAAGCCGAGAGCCAGGCGCAGTACCTCCGCGTCTACGTCACCCATTTGCGCAAGAAATTGGAGGCGAAGAAAAACGCCCCGAGCCTGATCAAGACCGAAGTCGGCATCGGCTACCGTCTCTCGACCGAGCTCGCCTAACGAATCGAAGGCGGCTCGGCCGTTAACGATCTTTTAGCACTTTCCGCCATCATTTTAATTAACGGTCCCGCCTTCTCACGGAGCAACGTGACTCATGCAATCGATCGTGATGAGAGCGGCGCACGAGCGCGTGGGGTGGCGGCAAACCTCCACGCAGCGCAAAGCGGCAGAGGTGGTACGCGCAGGAATCAGTATGGAGTCTCCTGCCCGGCTGGAGCCTACCGCATGGCCGGCGTGGACGTGGTTCATCGAGAACCCGCGCAGCGCTGGCAAGCATTCACCGCCGCGGGCGTCGGTGACCTCCCGCATGATGCGGTCAATCCGGGGATCGACCGGCGCGGCGAGCATTTCATTTTGATCGTCGCGCAGCGAGATGGAGCGATCCGCGGCGAGACCACGGCAGGCGGAGCGAATCGCAATCGCCCCGCTGATCCGGTAATCGCGCACCACCTGCAGCGTCGTTCTCGCCCCGGCGGGGCGCAATCTTACGGCGACCTTACTGGAGTGTTACCTCTTTCCCACAATTGCTGGAAGCAGTTGCCCGACCAATACGCCCATAGATATCATCTATAAAACCAACGCGGTGGTTTAAGAGACCAAATCAAGTCCTCGGGCAACCCCGGAGTGACTCGTCGCCGGCCGCGAGGCGACCGCAAGCAATCGCATCTTATGAAAACTGACGTCCTGATCATCGGTGGGGGCCCGGGGGGCGCCGCCGCAGCCATGTTCCTTCTTCGGCAGGGGATCACGCCGCTCATCCTCGAGCAGCAGGATTTCCCGCGCTTCCACATCGGCGAATCGCTCACCGGGGAGGCCGCGCAAGTGCTGCGCCGGCTAGGCCTGGAGGAGAAGATGAACGCGATGGAGAACCCGGTGAAACACGGCGTCGTGGTCTACGGCAGCAACGCGGCCACCACCTGGTATGTGAAAGTCTCCTCGCGGGATGCTGATTGGAATCTCTACGACAACACCACCTGGCAGGTGCGTCGAAGCGAGTTTGATAAAATGATGCTGGATGAAGCGGTCGCCCGCGGGGCTAAGCTGATCACCGGCACCGCAGTCAAGGCGCTCAAAAACGCGGACGGTGTGCTGACCGGCATCCGGATTCGCCACACCGACGGGACCGAAGAGGATATCGAGACCAAGGTGGTGCTCGATTGCACGGGGCAATCCACCTTTCTCGCCAATCAAAAGGTGACCGGCCCGAAATACATGGGCAGCTACGACAAGCAGGTGGCCTTCTTCTCCCACGTGCGCGGCGCCATCCGCGGCCCGGGCACGGAAGGACCGGAGGCGAAGGACAACACCCTCATTTTCTACAACAAGAAATTCCACTGGGGATGGTTCATCCCGATCGACAAGGATGTGGTCAGCGTCGGGATGGTGACGCCGCGGGATAGCTTTACCGAGAAGAAGCAGACACCGGAGGAATACTTCCGGAGCGAGCTCTTCAATATCAACCCGGAGATCGGGCAGCGGATTCCCAAGCTCGACCTGGCGGAGAAGGTGCACGTGATCCCGAACTACTCCTACCAAGTGCGGGGCTTTTGCGGGAAAGGCTTCATCTGCTTGGGCGACTCCCACCGCTTCCTCGATCCGATCTTCTCCTTTGGCGTGACGGTGACGATGCGGGAAGCTGAATTCGCGGCTCCGCTGATCAAGCGATATCTCGCTGGCGAGCTCGACGACAAAGAGAACCCGTTCGAAGAGTACCAGATGAGGTGCGAGAAGGGGATCGATAACCTCGAAGACATGATAGACCTCTTCTGGGAGCAGCCGTTTGCCTTCGCCACCTTCGTCCATTCGCGCTATGTGGAGCAGATGACCGACGCCTTCGCCGGCCGAATCTACGAGCACGAGCATCAGCCGTCGCCCTCGATCATGTCGTTTCGCAAGTTGCTCAATCGCGAGCGGGAATATGACGCGGATGACTACTCGGTGCCGATCGGTTCGCGCTACCATCCGGAGCGCGCCCCGCTCTGGGCGCCCGATTCACCGGTCCCGGGCACGGAGAAGTGGATCCTGCGCGGGGGCGGAGGAGAACTGGCGCCGGCCTAACGAAAAAAGGGGCAAACCTTCGGGTTTTGTTCTGGGATGAGATTTGGGACGCCCGCGGCGGACGACAGGGTCCGTTTCGGGCGTTCCTTTTCGAGTCGTGGCTAGGAGATCATGAGTAATTCCGAGGTTTTCCTGATCGCGATGGCGATCATCTTCACGGTGCCTTATCTCGTGTGGCGCCTCTTTCGCACGGAATACTATGCGCCACTCGTGGTGGTGCAGATCATCGGGGGAATCTTGCTCGGGCCAGGGGTGCTGGGGGCTATTTTCCCGCAATACTACGAGTTCGTTTTCAACTCACAGGTCATCGGCCAGCTCAACGGGATCGCGCAATGGGGTGTCATGATCTTCGTCTGGGTGGCAGGGATCGAACTGGACCTGCACCAGGCCTGGCGCCGCCGGGGCGAGACCGGGGTGACGGCAGGCTTGGCCTTGGGAGGGCCGCTCCTCTTCGGCTGCGGGGCGGCGGCGTTAATG
>JALYOR010000040.1 GCA_030856765.1 Verrucomicrobiota bacterium
ACCTGTCCAAAGCTTGGATTTCGGTTGTTGGCCGCATTCAGCCCAAAGAAACCCCCGTCGCGAAAAGCGGGTTCGTTGGTGATCCCGAGCAACTTTCCATAGAAGTCACGCAGTTGTTTTTGCTCGTCGGAGAGCTGCGCGCCGTCGTATTTGTGACCGGTCGTCCACTTGACCAACTCCGGCATCGACCAATAGTCGAAGATCGAAGTCCGTGCGTCGTTCCCCCCGAATCCTTCCGCTTCCGCCGCTGGCTCCCCGACTTCCTGGCCGCTGTAAAGCATGACCGAACCGCGCCCGAGTCCATAGAGGAGAGCCGCTACCGCTGGTCCGACCTTCATTCCGATACCACCCCAGTTCCCGCGCCCGGCCAGACGGACTTCGTCGTGGTTTTCGGCATAACGAACTGAATTCTCGAAAATGAAATCGGCCGATCGCGTCTGGTCGAGATCATTGGCCCAGCCCGAGCCGTCATAGATGTTTTTCAATGCCTTGTAGCTCGGATCGTCGTAGACCGCGTCGAACCCCGCATCGAGCAGATCGAACATGACATTGGACTTGCCGCCATGCAGCTGGGAGATGACCGGATCGCTCCCCGGAACCTTGGCTGGATCGCCGTCGTAGGCTTCTGCCATGAAAAAGACGTGAGGCGAACGCCCCCGCGCGCGGCCGATGAGCCATTTCCAAAACTCCGGCGGCTCCATGTGTGACATGTCACAGCGGAAACCATCCACTCCCGTGGCCTGCCAATAGGAGATGACCTGGTCCATCTTCGTCCAGGTGTCGGGGATTTCCTTTTCCGGTGTGCGTGCGTTCGGATACTCTCGCCGCTCTTTGGCTGGATCGGTGAAATCGAACCCGTAATTCAGCTTCACAGTCTCGTACCAGTCGTCCAGATCCGGTTTCCAACTCGCGACGTTGTTGCCGGTGACGCGTCCGAACTCGGTCTCTCCGCTAAAGAGCCCGTCGCATTTCATCCCTGCGAGTTTGCAGGTCGGGCTGACCGGCTCGCCATCTTTGCAGGTCGGCAAATGCAAGGGAGGGCCGGTCGAGTCCGGTTTCAGGTAGAAGAAGTTATTGTGCGCCCCGAAAAAGACGGCGTGGTCATCCTTCGTGCCGAAGTTGATCTCCGGCTTGATATCGGAGTCATAGCAACGCGCGACGTGATTCGGAACAAAATCGATCAAAGCCTTGAGCTGATGCCGGTGCAGCCGATCGAGGAGCGCTTTGAACTCGGGGAGCCGCTGCTTTGGTTCGGTCGCGTAATCGGGTGAAACGTCGAAATAGTCCTTGATCGCGTAGGGACTGCCCGCGATGCCCTTGAGCAGGTCCGGATCGTCGGCTGGTTCTCCTATCTCCGAATAATCGGTGCCGGTAGCCTGCTGCAAAACGCCGGTCAGCCAGACATGCGAAAAGCCCAACTTTCGCAGGGAATCGAGCGCGGCATCATTGATGTCGCTGAATTTCCCCACACCGTTGGTGGCCAGCGAACCGTTTGGCTGGCGCCTTTCGTTCACATTACCGAATAGCCTAACGAAAAGCTGATAGATGCGTGGGCGCGCCGCGTCGTGGTCATGCCGGCCTCGGAATTTGACCACTGGCGACTCTTTTCCCAGGAGATCGACCTCCCCGTAATGCGGAATGTATTTGTCCCCTTCTCCCATTGCGACCGAAGGATCCTGGCAGGCGACGAGGCGGCCCCAGGTCTTGCCCTCGCGAAAATCTTTGACGTAAGCGACCAGGTCGATCGCGGATGCCCCCGCCAGCGGCAAACGCAGGACCGACTGGGCTGCATCCCATTCCACGTCCTCAGGTGATTCCGACCTCTCGCTCCATTTCCAATTCTCCCAGCGACGCTCGAATACCTTCCCGCTCCCCTCCCCGATTTGGACGAAGTAGAGCCGATCAGCCTGAAAGGGCAGGAAAACGGTCGAGCCTTCAAAACTCTCCGCGAACGGAACGACAGCGGAACCGGGCTCCTTTCCGCTGTGCAGCGCGACGAAGAATGTCTCTCCGGCGCCGGGGGCGACCGCTGCAAGCGCGACCGCCAGACGCTTCTGCGTCACGGAAACCTTGAGCGCCGGAGCTTCAGTCGCGAGCGAGTGAGTCGACATCCAGCCTAACGATAGGAGAGCGCAAAGTAAAAGTCGGACCATGGATGAGGAATCACACTCAAGCCAGCGGAGCCTCCGGCGGCGTCACGGTCGGCAGCATGCCCTCCTCTTCGATGACCCGTTCCAGTTGCTCGATCGCCACCGGCGCTTCCCTTACGAACTGGGTAAGGATCGCGGCGAGGAGCAAAAATCCTCCACCGATCATGACCGCGGCGACCTGGTTATTGTGCAGGACGCCGGCCATCAGTTTATCAAAGCAAAGCGCGGCAGCGATCTCCGGCAGAACGATAAAGAAGTTGAAGATGCCCATGTAAACGCCGGTTTTTTCCGGGGGCAGCGCCCCGGCGAGAATGGCGTAAGGCATGGCCAGAATGCTGGCCCAGGCAATGCCGACCAAGCCTAACGACAAGTGGAGCCAGGCACGATTCTCGATCCCATGAATAAAGCCGACCGAAAGCAAACCACCCGCGCCGCAGAGCAGGCAGAGCGAATGAACGTGGCGACGATTCATGTTCGCCGCCAGGCCCAGGAGAATGAAGGCAAAGAAGAAAGTGACGGCGTTCTCCGTCAGGTAACATAGCCCGGCCCACTCATTCCCGGCCTGGTAAAGCGGCGACTGGGGATTGGGCGCACCGAAAACATGACTGGAAACCGCCGGGGTAAAGTAAAGCCACATGCAGAAAAGACCGAGCCAGGTCGAAAGCTGAACCAGCGCCAGCTGTTTCATGGTCGACGGCATTTCTTTCAAAGCGGCTACGATCTCTCCGACCGTTACGCCGAGGCCGGTCCGGCTCTTTTTCATAAGGCGAAACGCGGCCAGATCGGAGGGCGGATATTCGGGCGAGGTCAGCACTGTCCAGAGGACCGCACCGAAAAAAGCCGCCGCACCAATGTAAAACGAGTACCGAACCGTGATCGGGATGGCATGGAGATCGCCCGCCGCGGCGGTGACATGGAACCAGTTTGTCATCATCCAGGGCAGCCCGGAAGCGATCACCGCGCCGAGCCCGATGAACAGGCTTTGCATGGAGAAACCAGTCGAGCGTTGTTCCTCCGGCAGCTTGTCCGCCACGAAGGCGCGGAACGGCTCCATGCTGATATTAATCGAGGCGTCGAGGATCCAGAGCAGCCCCGCCGCCATCCAGACCGCACTGGAGTTCGGCATCGCGATCAGAGCGAGCGAGCTGAGAATCGCGCCGGTCAGAAAATAGGGGCGGCGGCGCCCGAGCCGGCCCCAGGTGCGATCGCTCATTGCGCCGATGACCGGTTGCACGAGCAGGCCGGTGAGGGGGGCGGCGATCCAGAGCATGGCGATCTGGTCGGGCTTCGCGCCGAGATACTCGTAGATGGCGCTCATGTTGGCCATCTGCAGGCCCCAGCCGAACTGGATGCCGAGAAAGCCGAAGCTCATGTTCCAGATCTGCCCAAGAGAAAGACGCGGTTTGTACATGACGGCAACGAGCGGGCGCGACGTTACCGAAGCGCCGATGCGTTAGGCAAGGTTGAAATCGACCCGGTCGATTTGTTCTGCGGGAACTGTTGAACTGCTCCGGCGCGCTCACGGCCTGAATTTTTTCTGGCAAACGTCGCTCCGCTCGTGTGGAATGCTCATCCTATGAAATACCGCGACGTTATCTTCCCGGCGGTGCTCGCGATTCTTACCCTGCAGAGTGCCGAGGCTGGCAGCGCGACCTGGAATCTCGACCCCGCATCAAACAATTGGAACATCGCTACTAACTGGACACCAGCCACCGTGCCCAACGGCCAATCCGACGTCGCCACCTTCGGCGTTTCCAGCGCGACGCACCCTTTTTTCTTCGAACCAGTCGAACTCGGCGAGATCGTTTTTAATCCGGGGGCCAGCGTCTACACGATATCCTTCGATCATGGCCGCTCACTGAATTTTTACGGCGCGGGCATCGTGAATAATTCCGGGCAGATCCAAACCCTCTCGGTGACACTCTTACGCGGAGTGACCGCGCAGATTCTCTTCCGCAATGACTCCAGCGCGGGCGACGGGGTGGTCTTCGCCATCGACGGACCAAGCTTCTTTACGAGCCTGTTTTTCCTCGATAGCTCAAGCGCCGGCAACAGCACCATCACCCTGACGGGCGGCGCGGACATTTACGGCAGCCACATGACCTTCAGCGAAGACTCGAAGGCGGGAACCGCCTCCATCGAACTGAACGGCGCCCTAACGAGCGGCGCGCAGGGCGCCAACACCACGTTTTTCGATCAAGCGACCGCAGATCACGCCACCTTCACCGCCCACGGCGGGACGGTGGCTGGAGCCGGCGGAGCGATCTTGACTTTCGCGACCAGTGGCGCCCCGAGTGCCGGCAACGCCACCCTCATCGCCGACGGCAATATCCTTGGCGCCGACGGCGGGTTGATCCAATTCTACGATGACGCGGACGGGGGCGGGTCGCGCGTCGAAGTATTCGATAACGGCAGGCTGAGCATCGAAAATGCGGCCGACAGTGCCGCGATCGGTTCGCTCGAAGGCAACGGGCGCGTCCTCCTCGGAACGAACAACCTGACCATTGGCCTAACGAATGCGAGCACGACCTTCTCTGGCCGAATCACGGGGACCGGAAGCGGCGGCTCCGGCGGTTCCATCACCAAAAAAGGGCGCGGCCGTCTCACTCTCACCCGCTCCAATTCCTACCCCGGCGGCACAACCGTCTCGGGTGGGTCGTTGACCTTGAACAACCGCAACGGCTCCGCCACTGGAAGCGGGTTGGTCGAGGTCGAAGAAGGCACTCTATCCGGCCGCGGGATCATCGCTGGCGGGGTCGTGCTCGCGACCAATGGCGGGCAGGGAACCTTGTCGCCCGGGAGTGGCCGGCCGCCCAGTGCGCTGACCATCCTTAGTTTCCTGACCTTTCATTCCAATTCGGTCGATCAATTCGTTTTCGATAGCAGCACGGCCCAGGCGAATACGGTGGTCGCGGGAGCGGTCGATCTCGATCCCGGGTGCTCGATTTCTTTCCGGGACTTGGGCAACGCTGTTTTGCCGCTCGGCACCACCTTTACGGTCATCAGCAGCACGGTGGCCGATCCGATCTTCGGTCAATTTGATAACCTGGCGGACGGCTCGACCGTAACCGTTAACGGCAACAAATTCCAAGCCGACTACGAGGGCGGCGATGGGAATGACCTCACCTTGACCGTCGTGCCCTAACGACTAGTCGGGAAACAGGCAAAACCGTTAGGCGAGTGCTTCGAGCCGGTTGAGCAAATCCTTTTTGCTCGTCATCCCGGTGATCTGGTCGCGCAACTGCCCATCCTTGAAAAGGAGCAGGGTCGGGATCGCACGGATATTGTAGCGGGCGGAAAGGCTCTGGTTTTGGTCGACATTGACCTTGCCCACTTTGACCGAACCCGCTTTTTCGCGGGCGATCTCGTCGAGGATCGGCGCAATCATTTTGCACGGGCCGCACCATTCGGCCCAGAAATCGACCAGCACCGGCTGGGTGCTTTTGGTCACTTCGCTGTCAAAATTTGCTTCGTCGATCGTTACCGCCGCGGAATTTTCCATGATTTTGTTATGAGAAATAGGTCCAGAGTTGAATGCCCAAGGCCACTACGGAAATGCCGAGCAAAGCCCAGCACAGCGGCATTGGAATAGTCTCAACTAAGCCTTGCGGCGGCGGATTGGCAACTGCCGGGGCCGTGGTCCGCACCACCGGCACTGATGGGACGCTGGCCGGCTGGATGCTGCTCAGCCTAACCGTCGATTTCATCGGCGAATCCGCCGTGGCGCCGATCCGAGCGGTCTCCTTGCGTGGCCCGGCGGGTGACCCACCACGATCTGCCAACGGACTGCGCGCGACCGGCGCACTCCCTGGTTTGGAAGGCGAAGCCGGACGAGGCGCGGACGGCGGCGTTGCCGGGGGTTTCCAGCCAGCAGGCGGCGGTGGCGGCATTGGCGTTTTGGCCGCGGGTGGCGGAAGCGGGGATGGCGTTGCCGGGACGGCGGGCTGTGGTGTTACCGGGCTGCTTGCCACTGCGCGCGGTGGCGGCGGCAATGGGCTCGCCAAGGGAGGTGGCGGAGGCAGGACAGGCTTGGACGGCTCGGGTGTCAGCGAAGGAACCGGTGACTTCAACCCCGCTGGCGGGGGTGGATAATTAGGCGGTCGCACGGGGCCGGCTGCCGGGCCCGGGGGTGGACGGACCGGCCCGGACGGCGGCGCTTGGGGGCGCGCGGCTCCGCTGGAC
>JALYOR010000119.1 GCA_030856765.1 Verrucomicrobiota bacterium
AGGGTAAGAGTAGCCGTGCTGGATTGGCCGCCTTTGACTGGATTAGGATTGAAGGCCAGCCCGCTAATCGGAAGGTTCGGCCTCACGGCAGTGGAGGCAGTCACTCCATGGCCCAACGGGCCTTGGAAAATCGCGGAGGCGAATACGTTCTTGCCGCGGCGATCGAGGGCGGGTGACGCCACTGGGTTGCTGCCATCGCTGCCGACAAAAGTATGCAAGATCCAAACGTGACCTGCCGTATCCGCCCGGTAAACTACACCGGCGCGATCGAAACTATTGACCGGGAGACCACCCTGGCTCGCTGTGCCGTAGAAGAAACCGTCGCGCGCCAGCACAAAGTTACTCTCAGGATCGGCCCCATCACTCGCAAAACCGTTGAAGGAATGAATCGTGGTCACATTGCCCGATGCGTCCGCTCGAAAGATTGCTCCCTCCGAATCGAGGCCGCCCCCGTTCGCGACACCATAGAAAAGGCCATCTGCCGCCTGCACGACCCCATTGGGTTCGGTTGGCTCAGCGCCGTTTAGAGTCTTGGGACCAAAGACGTGGAGGAGCGCGACATTACCCACCGCGTCCGATTTCCAGAACGTCCCCAAGCCAAATCCGAGGCCGAAGGGACCATCCTGTTTGCACGTGCCGTAGAAAAATCCACCAGCTTCGACGACGCTATTAGGACCAGAGCCGTCGATGCTCTCGCAGAAAGTATGCAAGGGAGTGACGTTACCGGCAGCATCCATGCGAAAGAAAGTGCCTTGGGCTTTATTGTTAGGGCAGTCGGGATCCGGAATTCCGTTGGTCGATGTCGTTCCATAAAAGAACCCGGTGCTCCCTTCCAACAGGAAGTTGGGACCACTCCCTTCCGTGCTGGTGTTGAACGAGTGGATCACCGAGTAGTTCCCGGCGAGATCGATGCGGTAAACCGTCCCGGCAGAGAGCGAACCTCCCGATGAAGTAAGTCCGTAAATCGTTCCGTCAGCAGCTTGAATCAACCGCCCAGGCAACGCACCGTCCGGCGAGCCCGCGAACTTATGGAT
The DNA here is from genome assembly GCA_030856765.1 of Verrucomicrobiota bacterium. GTDB lineage: Bacteria > Verrucomicrobiota > Verrucomicrobiia > Chthoniobacterales > UBA10450 > Palsa-1392. The sequence continues at coordinate 1,035 of JALYOR010000119.1, forward strand.
AATAGTGAAGACGCCGCTGCCATCTATCTTGTAGAGAACGCCGTTTCCAACAGTGCCATCGCCACCGATGAAAGTTACTCCCCAGAGAGTGCCATCCTTCGCTGTCAGAAGCCACTCGGGCTCGTTGCCGTCGCTCCCGTTGAACGAATGGAGAATATTAAAGCTCGCAGCTGTAGCGACCGCGGTCGAAAGCGACAGCACAATCGCACTGATGATGAGACTGGCAAAAGTAGTTGATTTCATTTTCATATCTATTTTGTAGTTGTGCTTGGGCTTGCGCTTGCGTCGTTACGGGGTGAACGAGCAGCTGGATGCGACTCTTGCACAAAGGGATTTGACGGTCAAACCATGAAAAGTTACTGAGCTGTAGCTTTGGCGTCCTCCATTCCCTTGCGGACACTCTTCGAATAGATAGCTATCGGCTCGAGGCAGGGGCGGATCAGGCGAGCGCCCGGATCGGACAGCCCGGGCATCCCGGCGTCGGTGATGAGCGCAATGGTTTCACCCTGGGCGATCCGCTCCACGAGCTCTGCCGAGCGCCGCGATTCGTTATGTTCGTGATAACTGACGAGCGGTTTCCGAATCTCGAAATGGCGCAGCAGATGGAGGGAATATCGCGTGTTTTCGGCCGCGATGAGGTCGGCGCTCTTGAGCGCGGCGAGCGCGCGCAGGGTGATGTCGTCCAGGTTACCAATCGGGGTTCCGACGACATGGAGCATGGCGCAGCATGCGCTAAGAACACCGTCCCACGCCAAGTCTGGCGTCATCCTGGGCCGCAGCGCAAAAGGCGAGCGGCGATTGGAACGTTGGTGGTCTCCGGCGGATTGGGAGAACTCTTCTCTTGGCCTAACGATTTATTGCACTGAAACGGGCAGGCTACATAAACAAAATCCGGGAGCCGAATCGGACGGGCTTTGACCCGCACTTCGTTCGAGCAGTTGCCCGTATCGGTTCGCAGACTTGGTAGGTATAGATACCACGAGAGACCCGATCCTAAGTGGCACCGTCGTCGTCTGTTATAGCAACGACCACACCGTCGCGGCGGCCGTGCATTTGGTTTGCAGGTTGCCTGCAAGCTAGTGACGAGAGTCTTCCGGGGCTGCGGATCTGGTATGCTGCACGGAAACCTTGGAAACGCCGAGCAGCAGACGCTCGCTGCCCGAGCGAGTCTCAAGCTGTCGCTCGCCCTGTAACCGAGCTCCCTCGCCAGATAGTCGGGGCCACCCAGCGCCACCAACCGGGCGCGCCAACGCTTACAGCACCGGATTCACGTAGGTGAGATCAAACGGCTGGAGCTGGAGAACGACACTGCCGATGACCGTGTAGTCGGCGGTGTCAATAATCGTCAGGCTACCGGGCTGATCTTTGATATGGCTTTCGGAATTGGAGATGTAGAGCCTCGACTCATCCTGGTTGTAAACGGCAAAGAAGGGACCGTTGCCGACTGGAACCGTTTTGATCACGGCGCGCGACGCGGTATCAATCACGGAGACGGTGTCGGAGCCGGCGTTGGACACAATCGCGCGCGAGCCATCACGATTGAAAATAATATTCCAAGGCCTGGATTCGACCGGGATTTTCGTCAGGAGAGCGAGGCTGCCGGTATTGATGACGCTCACCGTTTCCTCGTTCACGTTGGTCACCCAGACTTCGTTGCTGCGCGGGGTCACCGCAATGCCACGGGCGGCGTCACCGGACTGGATGGTGCCTAGCACCTGCAATCGGCGGGCGTCGGCTGCGGTGACGGAGTCGCCTTCGAAATTGGCCACGAAAACGCGCTTCCCATTCGGGGTGACCGCCACTCGACGCGGTTGGGCGCCAGTCGGAATTTCGGTCACCGCATAAGTCTGGGTATCGATCGCGTCGAGGACGTTGCGGGAATAGTTGGGCACGTAGGCATAACGGCCATTGGGCGAAAAAGTGATATCGGTCGCGGTCTTTCCGGGCGTTCCCTGATTGGGGTCGCCGATCGTAATCACGTTGACCACGCTATTGGTCGCCAAGTCGATGACCGAGACCAACTGTTCGGTATGGTGCACGACAAACAACCGAGTCCCATCGATGGAGATGTCGCTTTCCTGCGGCGACGACGGGACCGGAATGGTCGCGGTTACGACGAGGTTGATCGTGTCGATGACGCTGACCGTCCCTTCCATGAAATTGGAGGTGTAAACTTTACGCCCATCCTGGGTGGCAACGATTCGAATCGGATTTACCCCCACCGGGATGGTGGCAATGAGCGCCCCGGTGGAGTCATCGATGACCGAAACGGAACTCGACAAGGTATTGGTGACGAAAACCCGCCCGGCAGCCTGGGATTCTTCGACCAGGCTCAGACTGCAAATCGCCAAAGCGAAGAGCAAAGCGAACCGGATGACGCGTGTTTTTGGAGACAAATTTCTGAGGCCAATAAGACTGGAGTAAAGTCGCATTGGAGGATGATAAACTAAGGAAGCTAATTTTACACGAAAAATCTTACGATCCTGACGTAGGTATTAGGGAATACCTGCGGGCGAAGCGCGGAAAGGCACGCACCTTCCTCTCCCGCGTCATCCGCTCCCCGGTTCGTGAATACCGGTGGGATCACGGGCCGAAAAAAGGTTACAAGTTTGTTACCTTTTGAGATTGGAAAATACGCCAAAAGTGGATTAAAGAGGGGTTGTGAAAATGCTCTTCAGTCAGTTTCGTCGGATCGGCGGGGCAATCACCACGCCGAATCTTTACTCCAAATTGGCGATTAGCCTCCTCGCTCTCTTGGCTGCACTGCCCTCATTCGAGGCCAGTGCAAAGGTGGCGGCGCCCACCTTCACCGCCCCTTGGCTCTCTTTTAACACTGGGCTCAACGCCGCCGCTGGCAGTCCCGTCGCGCTCGCCACCGGCGACGCGGACGGTGACGGCGATCGCGACATCGTGGCCACGCGG
>JALYOR010000120.1 GCA_030856765.1 Verrucomicrobiota bacterium
ATTTCAACCGCGACCAGCCGACCCGCGCGCAGCTTGAGGCGTCCGACGAACTCATCCGCTACCTGCGCGACCGTTGCGGGAAAGTCGAGCGGCACGAAATCCCGGTGCGGCCCCACCGCGAGATGAATCCGCCCCGCTGGGCGACCGACTGCCCCGGAGACGACTTTCCGTATCGCTGGTTCGGGCAATTTCGCTAGGCTGCACTACCGTTTTGGGAAAGAAGTGCTACCGATGAGCCCACCTGATCCGCCCCTCGTGACTGGAAAGATCACCGCCCACCCTAATCCATTACCAGCGAACGACTCACCCCTAACTCTGCAATGGGACTGCAGCGAAGGAAGCGCGCGGCTTTGCGTCGAAGAGGAGGGCGCGCCCGAGAAGCTGATTGCTGCATCCAAGTGCGGGACGCTTGAGATCGGCTGGATTCAAGCCGGCAGAGAATATCTGTTTCGGCTCAGCACATCTGATGAGCCACGTCGCTCTCTGGCTGAGGTGCCTGTCCGGCGACTCATCGCGGGAAGCTTGAGCTTCATGATTGATCCCAATCCGCTCGCCGGAAAAGCGATTTTAGAATGGGATATTACAGCGCCAGCGATCGGTGAGATAACTGTCTCGGAGGAAGGCGGCTTGGAGCGAGTCGTTTGCCGGGGCGCCAGCGGTTCCTTTCAAGTCGCTGGCCTGAGGATAGGCGCAGCCTCCACCTTTCGCCTCTACTCGGCCTCAGGTCCGCGCGAACCACTGGCGGAGGCGATCGCGCTCTTGCCAGAGATTCCTTGGACGCAGCTACTCGAACGCGTCCAGAGTTCCCGCGAAGGCAAAGAGTATGGCAGCGGCTTGGCCGAATTTCTTGGAGCCGTCCTGCCTGTGTGTGTTCACCGTCCAGAATTTCCTGAATGGTTTCGAGCATGGGAGGAAAAGGGAGTCCACCTCACCCCCGTCCATTTCTACGAACCGATTCCGGATTCGCGGACGTTGCCTGACCGCCTTTGGGGTAGAGCGCAAGAGCTACCCGGAGTGGACCTGAACGAGGAGGGTCAGTCTCGGCTGCTGCGCGAGGAGTTCCCCAAGTATCGCGCCGAGTTCGCCGAAATCCCCGTTGGCCATGCCGAACAAGAGAACCAGTTCTACCTGCAAAACGGTCGCTTCGATGCGCTCGATGCCGTGCTCGGATATTGCATGGTGCGCCATCTCCGGCCAGGTCGGATCATTGAAGTGGGTAGTGGCTACTCCACTCTGCTCCTGGCTCGAGCCGCGCTCAAAAACGACGCAACCGTCTTGGAGAGTATCGAGCCTTACCCGGAGGCATTTCTGACCCGTGGTGTTCCAGGTCTTTCAGCGCTGCGAGAAGAGAAAGTAGAAGATGTTCCTCTCTCCTACTTCACAGACCTTTCGGCCGGAGACTTCTTGTTCATCGACACCTCGCATGTAGTACGTATCGGGGGGGATGTTAATCACCTCTTCCTAAAAGTCCTTCCGAGCTTGCAACCCGGCGTCGTCGTCCACGTGCACGACATCTTCCTTCCGTTCGAGTATTCGCGAGATTGGGTGATCCGGCAGCGCCGCTTTTGGACGGAGCAGTATCTGTTGCAAGCGTTCCTCACCTACAACTCGGAGTTCGAAGTGATGGTCAGTAGCGCCCATTTACAAGCGACCCACCTCGCTGAGCTGAAGCAGCTCTTCTCGACTGCAGCACCTTGGGGCGGCGGGAGTTTTTGGATGCGGCGCCGCCCTCAAAGCAGCTAAGATCTACCGGGGCCGCAATCGTGTACCGGTGGACAGTCCGGCAGTCTTCAGCAGCGTGAAACGGACTGACTCGCGTCTTTGACTTGCCGAACCTTGCTTAGGCACTTTGCCCATGGCCCTCCCCAGGGCCCCGCCGCAAAGCTCGGCGGAGGCTCTTGTTAGTGCGGCCAGATGACGGAATCGTTCCTGACTCATGAGCAAAGCCTTCACCCGAGACGAGAATGATGGGCCGGATATCCCGGACCTGCCGCCGCTGGCCTCCACTCTTCCGGAGGGCGCCCGCAATTACATCACCGCGGCGGGTGCGGCAGAGTTGCGCGCCGAGCTGGAGCGATTGACTAACGAAAAGCGACCCGCGCGGGTCGCTGCCGGCGACGATCCGGATGCGAAACAACAGCGGGCGGCGCTGGAGCAGCGCCTCCGCCAACTCGAGCAAAGTTTGCAATCTGCCGAGATCGTTCCCACGCCGGCCGGCCCGGCTGATATCGTTCGGTTTGGGGCCACCGTCACCGTCCGCGAAGGGAGTGGCGAGGAGTCGACCTACCGAATCGTCGGGGTGGATGAAACGGATTTCGACCGCGGCTGGGTCAGCTCGCAATCTCCCATCGCCCGCGCCCTGCTCAACGCCCGGCTCGACGAGCGGGTCCGATTCACTTTCCCTTCCGGGGAAGAGGACCTGGAAATCATCGCCATCCGCTACGAGTAGAAGATTCGGGATCGACTTGCGGCGCGGCCCCGGTTGAAATGACCCGATGCAGTACTCGCTTCTCTCCCTCGTCCTGGGGCCATTCGTGCTCGCCTCGCTGATCGCCGCGCAGGAGCCATCGCCGGCCAGATCCTTTGACGTCCTCATCCGCAACGGAACCGTTTACGATGGGAGTGGCGGCGAGGGCAGGAAGGCGGATGTGGCGATCCGCGGCGATCGGATTGCCGGCGTGGGCGATTTCAAGGAAGCTACCGCTAACTTAACGATCGATGCCCACGGCCTGGCGGTCGCGCCGGGTTTCATTAACATGCTCTCCTGGTCGACCGAATCGCTCATCGCTGATGGCCGTTCGCAAAGCGAGATCCGACAAGGCGTGACAACGGAGATCATGGGCGAAGGCGAATCGATGGGCCCGCTCAACGACGCACTGCGGGAGAAAATGCGGCGCGAGCAGAAGGATATCCATTACGAGATCCAGTGGACGACGTTGGCCGAGTACCTGCGTTATCTCGAGAAGCGCGGGGTGTCATGCAACGTGGCTTCGTTCATCGGCGCGACCACCATTCGCGAGAATGTAATCGGTCTTGACGACAAGGCGCCGACGCCGAAAGAGCTCGACGAGATGCGCGCACTCGTTAGGCAGGAAATGGAAGCGGGCGCCCTCGGCATCGGCTCCTCACTGATTTATCCGCCGGCCTTTTACGCGAAAACGTCGGAGTTGGTTGAGCTCTGCAAAGTGGCGGCGAAGTACCAGGGCAAATACATCTCGCACATGCGGAGCGAGGGGAATCAGCTCCTCGAAGCGCTCGACGAACTGATCCAGATCAGTCGCGAGGCGAAGATTCCGGCGGAGGTTTATCACATCAAGGCCGCCGGCCAATCGAACTGGCCCGAGCTCGACAAGCTCCTCGCCAAGATCGAAGCGGCCCAAAAGGCAGGCCTCAAGATCACCGCCGACATGTACACTTACACCGCCGCCGGCACCGGTCTCGATGCCTGTCTTCCTCCGTGGACGGAAGAGGGAGGATATCCGGAGTTGTTCAAGCGATTGCGCGACCCGGCGACACGGGAAAAGATCGCCGCGGAAGTTAAAACGCCGAGCGATGCGTGGGAGAATCTTTATCTCGCGGCAGGCTCACCGGAGAAGATTCTGCTGGTCGGGTTCAAATCGGAGAAGCTGAAACCGCTGACCGGCAAATCACTCGCCGCGGTAGCGAAAATGCGCGGCAAAGATCCAGTCGAAACGATCATGGACTTGATCGCAGAAGACGAGTCGCGGATCGACTCCATCTATTTTCTGATGTCGGAAGAAAACGTGCGCAAGGAGCTGGCGAAACCTTGGATTTCCTTTGGCTCGGATGAAGCTTCGCAGGCGCCGGAAGGCGTCTTCCTCAAATCGAATCCGCACCCGCGGGCCTACGGAAATTTTGCCCGCGTGCTCGGCAAGTATGTGCGAGAGGAGAAGGTGATTTCGTTAGGCGAAGCGGTCCGACGCTTGAGCGCGCTTCCGGCGACCAACCTGGAATTGGATCATCGCGGTTTTCTCAAGGAAGGGATGTTTGCCGACGCGGTGGTGTTCGATCCGGCGACGGTGGGCGACCGTGCGACCTTCGAACAACCGCATCAGTACGCGGTCGGCATGAAGCATGTCTTCGTCAACGGCCAGCATGTCCTTAAGGATGGCGAACATACCGGCGCGACGCCGGGTCGCGCCCTCTGGGGGCCAGGCAAGGTTCGTTAGGGCAGCGGTCCGGGAATTCGTAGACACGTCGCCGGGGTAAACTATTCTTCTCCCCCGATGAAGGTTCGTATTTTTCTCTCCCTGGTTGTCTCGCTCTCCCTTTGCGCTTTCGCTCAGGCGAAAGAAGCCTCCAAGTATCCGGAGGCCCCCCAAGGCGATCGGGTCGACGTCTATCATGGAACCAAGGTGGCTGATCCCTACCGCTGGCTGGAGGATCCCGATTCGCCCCAATCGCGGCGCTGGATTGAGGCAGAGAACAAACTCACTTTCCAATTTCTCGACGCGATTCCGCAGCGGGCCGCGATCAAGGCGCGGCTGAAGGAGCTGTGGGACTACGAGCGTTTCGGCGTTCCGTTCAAGGAGCAAACGCGCTATTTTTTCTCCAAGAACAGCGGCCTGCAGAACCAAAGCGTCATCTACACGACCGAGAGTTTTGAGAAGGCACCGCGTGAACTGATCGATCCGAATACGCTTTCCAAAGACGGCACGGTCGCGCTTAGCGGGAGCGCTGTGAGCGATGACGGCAGACTCTTCGCCTACGGGTTGGAGACGGCCGGTTCCGATTGGCAAAAGTGGAAGGTGCGCGCAGTCGCGACGGGCCAGGATCGGCCGGACGATCTCGACTGGATCAAGTTCTCCGGCGCGTCGTGGCTAAAGGACGGGAGCGGCTTATTCTATAGTCGCTACGACGAACCGAAGGGCGAGAACAAGCTGCGCGCGCAGGTCTACAATCAGAAGCTTTTCTTTCACCAACTCGGCACGCCGCAAGCCGAGGATAAGCTGGTCTATGAGCGGCCGGATCACAAAGACTGGCTCTTCAGCGGGACGGTGACTGAGGACGGTCATTACCTCATCATCGACGTCAGCCAGGGCACCGATCCCAAGAATCGGATCTTCTACAGGGACCTGACCAAACCGGAGGCGAAGGTGGTCGAACTCCTGCCTCACGGAGATGCAGCTTATAACTTCATCGGCAACAAGGGCGCGACCTTTTGGTTCCGGAGCGATCTGGGCGCGCCGCTCGGACGCATCATCGCGATCGATACGACCCAGCCGCTGCCAGCCAAGCCTCACGAGTTGGTGGCGGAATCGACCGACAAGCTGGAAAGCGTGAGCCTGGTTGGTGAACGCTTCGTCGCGAATTATCTGAAGGACGCGCATAGCCTGGTGAAATTGTCCAAACTCGACGGCTCGCCGGAAGGCGAAATCGCTCTGCCCGGGCTGGGCTCGGCCGCCGGCTTCACCGGGAAGCGTTCCGACCAGGAGACGTTTTACTCCTTCACCAGCTACACCACGCCAATCACGATATATCGCTACGACTTCGGGGCGCTAAAAAGCGAGGCGCTCTTTACCCCGAAAGTGCAGTTCAACCACGACGACTACATGACCGAGCAGGTCTTTTACACGAGCGCAGACGGGACCAAGGTGCCGATGTTCATTTCCTACAAGAAAGGCCTGACGAAGAACGGCCAGAACCCGACTTATCTCTACGGTTACGGCGGGTTCGATATCTCGCTCACGCCATCTTTTAGTCCCGCCACTCTCGTCTGGATGGAAATGGGCGGGATCTACGCCGTGCCGAATCTGCGCGGCGGCGGCGAGTACGGCGAGAAATGGCACGAGGGCGGGATGAAGCATGAAAAGCAGAATGTCTTCGACGACTTCATCGCTGCCGCGCAATACCTGATCGACCAGAAATACACCTCGACGCCCAAGCTGGCGATCGCCGGCGGGAGCAACGGCGGCTTGCTGGTCGGGGCCTGCCTGACCCAGCGGCCGGATCTCTTTGGCGCGGCCAGCCCAGCGGTCGGCGTGATGGACATGCTGCGTTTCCAGAAATTCACCATCGGCTGGGCGTGGGCCTCCGATTACGGCAGTTCCGACAAAGCGGAGGATTTTCCCTATCTCTACGCTTACTCACCCCTGCATCACATCGCCAAAGGAGTGAAATATCCCGCCACCCTCATCACCACGGCTGATCACGACGATCGCGTGGTGCCGGCGCACAGTTTCAAGTTCGCGGCCACACTGCAGGCCGCGCAGGCCGGCCCGGCCCCGATCCTGATTCGGATCGAGACCAAGGCGGGCCACGGGGCAGGCA
>JALYOR010000043.1 GCA_030856765.1 Verrucomicrobiota bacterium
AGCTCGTTAGGGCCTCCATTCCGGCCCTGATTTCGATCGATACTTCGAAAGCCACCGTCGCGCGGGCGGCCCTCGACGTCGGGGCGGTCATCATCAACGACATCACCGGCGGCGGCGGCGATCCGGCAATGCTGCCGCTCGCGGCGGAGAAGAGCGCAGCCGTGATCCTCATGCACATGCAGGGCACGCCCGCCACGATGCAGACAAACCCGAGCTACGCCGACGTTATCACTGAGGTGGCCGATTTTTTTCGACAGCAATTTGCGCAGGCGGTACGCTGCGGTGTGGATCCCATGTGCATTGCGTTCGACCCGGGCATCGGTTTCGGCAAAACCGTCGCCCACAACCTCGATCTGCTCGCCAACCTCTCCCGGCTGCAGGTGGAGGATCGACCACTGGTGGTCGGCGTGTCGCGCAAATCCTTCCTTGGGAAAATCCCAACTCAACCGGGCGATCGCATTAGCGGAACGATCGCCCTCACTTCACTCCTGCGGGCGCGCGGCGCCGGTGTTTTGCGGGTCCACGACGTCGCCCAAAATTTCAACGCGCTGCGCACGGCTGAAGCTGTGCTAGCTGCCACCCGATGATCGAGAATCTCATCCAGGTCTTTTTCGAGAAGTGGCGGAGCGCCATCGAGATCCTGCTTCTGAGCGTGGTAATCTATTACGGCTACCTCTATTTCCGCGGAACTCGCGGGGCCAAGGTGCTGACGGGGTTGGCGATTGTTTTCCTCACTCTCACCTTGATCTCCCAGATGCTGAACCTGGTGGTGATTAGCTTCATCATCAGGAGCTTTTCCGTTTTTCTCGCGGTGGCGTTGGTCGTGATTTTTCAACCGGAACTGCGCCGGGCCTTGGCCGAACTCGGCGGACATCCGATTTTTTCGCTGACGAGCGAAAAGCGGGAAACGGTGCACGATCTGGCCGAGGTGGTGACGCAGCTCTCGAACAAGCAATTTGGCGCGCTGATCGCGATCGAGCGCGACACCTCGATCAAGGTCTACGAAGAAACCGGGGTGATCGTGGACGCAGCTTTCTCAACCGAACTGCTCCTGACGCTTTTCCATCCGAAGTCGGCGCTGCACGACGGCGGGGTGATCGTGCGCAACGGCCGGATCGCCGCGGCGGCCTGCATCTTTCCGGTCAGCCAACGGGCGACGCTCGACCGCAGCCTCGGCCTTCGTCATCGCGCCGCGCTCGGCATTACCGAGGAGTCGGATGCGGTCGCGGTCGTCGTCTCCGAAGAGACGGGGGCGATTTCCATTTGCTATCGGCGCCGGCTCGAGCGCAATTTCACTCCGGAGACTTTCCGGCAACGCCTCGGCGAAGTATTGCTCCATCGTTCACATGAAGAAACTGATCCTGAACAACTGGCGCGCGAAAGTGACCTCCCTCCTGCTCGCGACCGCGCTCTGGTACCTCGTGAAGAAGAACGTAGCAACGACACCCTCGCCGTCTGAGTTCGGCGAACGGCCGGCCGCGGTGGAAGTTCGTTAGGGCACAACACGGGGCGCTCTTTGCCTTCGTCATCCTGAGCCGGCGCAGCGCGGCGAAGGACCTCGCTATTGAAATACACGGCACTGGGTGACCAGAGAACCTCGATTGCAACTGTGAGGGCCCTCGCGGTCTCCGCGACTCGGGATGACAGCTGTGCGTGAAGGTTACGCGGCTGATGTAGCCGCTTATCTGTGGGAAGCGCCGGTGCGAGGCCTCTTCGGTGCCTACGCTTCGCAGAGCGGAACGGCTACATGCTAGCGCAGAAAGCGGGCGAGGTTTTCGTCCTCCCATTGGCGCGCCCGGCGATAGCGCGGGAAAGCTTTTTCGCGCCGATAGAATTCCTCGGTATGAATGCGACGACGACCGGCGGAATCGATTTCGTCCGGCACGACCGAGTGCAGCATCTCGTGATAAAGCACGTATTCGAGAAACCAGCGCGGGACGAACGGCTGATCGAGCAGCGGATGAATTCGAATGACCCGATCTTCTTGCTGGATCGAACCGAAGATGAAATATTCCTTGGGCCGTTCTTTGCGGCGCCGACCCCACATCACTTTGTAGCCGCGCAATCGGCCGCGAAAGTGGCGCGTGTTCACCCGGTCGAAAATCTCGCGCAGATCAAAGTAACGGCCTTCATCCTGCAAGTTCAGATGCCCTTGCATGGGCAATCTGGGCCGCGCTGCTTTTCGTTTTGCCTTTTTCTT
>JALYOR010000152.1 GCA_030856765.1 Verrucomicrobiota bacterium
GAGAAGCTCGATTATCTTCAGGAACTCGGCGCGACGGCCATCTGGATTCTGCCGTTCTATCCTTCGCCGCTGCGCGATGATGGCTACGACATCGCGGATTATTTCGATGTAAACCCGAACTATGGGACGCTAGCCGATTTCAAGGCGTTCCTGGCCGCGGCGCATGAGCGCGGGCTGCGGGTGATCACCGAGCTGGTGATCAACCATTCGTCGGATCAGAATCCGTGGTTTCAGAAATCACGCCAGGCGATGGCGGCGCGCGCTGCCGCTGTAGCCAGGGACGCTGTCCCCGGCAGCTCATCCAAAAACCGAGCGACCGGGGACAGCGTCCCCGGCTACAACAGCGACGACGCTTACGCCGACTTCTATGTCTGGAGCGATTCGCCGGAGAAATACAAGGACGCGCGGATCATTTTCAAGGATTTCGAGACTTCCAACTGGTCGTGGGACCCGGTGGCGAAGGCCTATTACTGGCACCGCTTCTACGCACACCAGCCGGATCTGAATTTCGATAATCCGGCGGTACACGACCTCGTGCAGAAGGTGCTCGATTATTGGCTGAGCATGGGAGTCGACGGCCTGCGGCTGGATGCGATCCCGTATCTCTACGAACGCGAGGGGACGAACTGCGAGAATCTCCCGGAGACGCACGTTTACCTGAAGAAGTTGCGCGCCCACATGGAGGCGAAGTTCCCCGGCCGCATGCTGCTGGCGGAAGCGAATCAGTGGCCAGAGGACGCGGTCAAGTATTTCGGCGACGGCGACGAGTCGCACATGAATTTCCATTTCCCGCTCATGCCGCGGATGTTCATGGCGCTGCAGATGGAGGATCGGTTTCCGATCATCGACATCCTCGATCAGACGCCGGCCATCCCGGAGAATTGCCAGTGGGCTATGTTCCTGCGCAATCACGACGAGCTCACGCTCGAAATGGTAACGGACGAGGAACGCGACTACATGTGGCGCGTTTACGCAACCGATCCCACGGCGCGGATCAATCTCGGCATCCGCCGCCGGCTCGCGCCGCTCCTCGCCAACAGCCGACGCAAGATCGAGCTGCTCAACATCCTGCTCTTCTCGATGCCGGGCACGCCGGTGCTCTACTACGGCGACGAGATCGGGATGGGCGATAATTTCTACCTCGGCGATCGCAATGGCTGTCGCACTCCGATGCAGTGGAGCAGTGATCGCAATGCCGGTTTTTCCAAAGCGAATCCGCAGCAGCTCTACCTCCCGGTCACGATCGATCCGGAGTACAACTACGAGGCGATCAACGTGGAGATTCAGCAGAAGAACCTCTCTTCGCTCCTCTGGTGGATGCGCCGGGTGATCGCGATGCGGAAAAATTTTCGCGCCTTCTCGCGCGGCTCGCTCGAATTCCTGCACCCGGATAATTCCAAGGTGCTGGCCTTCCTCCGACAGCACGAAGGTGAAACCATTCTGGTGGTGGCCAATCTCTCGCGCTTCTCGCAGGCGGTGGAGATCGATCTCTCGAAGTTCGCCGGCTGCGTGCCAATGGAGGTTTTCAGCCGCAATCTTTTCCCGCCGATCAGGAAAACGCCGTATGTCCTGACGATCGGGCCGCACGGGCATTACTGGTTTGCATTCCAATCGCAAAAGGAGAAGCGCCCGGTGAAGAAGCGCGCGCTGCCCGTGATCGATTGCGAGCCGAACTTCGCCGCCCTGCTCGGCAGCAGTCATCGCGGCCAGCTCGAGCGCGAGATTTTGCCAGCTTACCTGCGGAACTGTCGGTGGTTCGGCGCCAAGGCGAGAAACATCCGCGAGATGCGGATCATCGAGCAAATCCCGGTCGCCGAAGACGCGGGTCAGCTTTGGCTCCTGCAGGTCGACTACACCGACGGCTCGCCCGAGATCTACTCTCTCCCAGTCCAAATCGAAGCAAACGCGGCCGCCGATTCGCGCGCGCGCTCCACGCCGCAGGCCGTCATTGCCCGGTTGGGAAGGAAGGGCTTTCTCTACGACGCGCTCTGGGATCAGGAATTCCGGGAAAATATCTTCCGGTTGATGGCGGGCGGCTCCGTTCTCAAGGGGCGCAATGGCGAACTGGTGGGCGTCGGGAGCAGCCTCCTGGCGGAGGAGCCTAACGACAAGGTGCCGGCCTCGCAGGTGCTCAACGCCGAGCAAAGCAATTCGTCGGTCCTCTTCGAGAACCGCTTCTTCCTCAAACTCTACCGCAAGCTCGAAGACGGGATGAACCCGGATGTCGAGCTGACGCGGTTCCTGACCGAAGAACAAAAGTTCGCGCACGTGCCGGCCTTTGTCGGGGCGATCGAGTATCGCCGGTCGCGCTCCGAGCCAACGGTGGTCGCGCTCCTGCAAACGGCCGCGCCTAACGAGGGCGACGCTTGGGCGCTGACGCTCGATGCGGTCGGCCGCTACTTTGATCGCGTCCTGGCAATGAAAGGTGAGCTGCAAACGGTCGGCGCCGGGCCCGGTCCGTTACTCGATGAACTGCTCGGCGGCATCTATCCCGAGAAAGCGAAATTGATCGGGCAACGCACCGGCGAGATGCACCTCGCGCTGGCCGCCGAGACGGTCGACAAACGCTTCGCGCCGGAGCCGTTCAACGCGATGGCGCAACGATCGGTTTACCAATCGATGCGCGCCTCCTTGCGCAAGACCTTCGCCCTTTTGGAAAAGAAGCTCCCCGAGCTGCCGGAAGCCTTCCGCGCCGAAGCCGCGCAGGTGCTGGCCGCGGAACAACAGATCCTCACCGCCGAAAAGGAGACGCTCGGGCGTCACGCGACCGCGAGCAAGATTCGCATCCACGGCGATTATCACCTCGGCCAAGCGCTCTACACCGGGAAGGATTTCGTCATTCTCGACTTCGAGGGCGAACCGGCGCGGCCTTTAAGCGAGCGGAAATTGAAGCGCTCCGCCCTCCGCGACGTGGCTGGAATGATGCGCTCGTTTCAGTACGCCGCCTACAGCGCGCTCTGGCAACCGGCGATGCGGACAGAGGATGTGCCGTTCCTCGAACGCTGGGCCGATCGCTGGTATCGCCAGGTCAGCGCGACCTTTCTCGAACGCTATCTGGCGACCACTGCTGGGGCGAGTTTCCTGCCCAAAACGGAGAGCGATCTCTCGCCGCTCCTCGAAGCCTACCTGCTCGACAAAGCGGTCTACGAGGTCGGCTACGAACTTAATCACCGGCCCGACTGGGTCGTGATCCCGGTGCGCGGCATCAAGCACATCCTGCATCTCACCTAACGAGGTCGGGGTTGGAATATTTGCCGCGGGAAACCCTCCTACCCACAGATGAAAGCACTACTCCTGGGCGCGGCGGGCTCCGCGCTCCTCTTCTCCATGGCGTCGGCCGCTGAGACGCGTTTCGAGAGCGGTTCGCAGCAAACCGCCCTCATCGAGCTCTACACTTCGGAGGGTTGCAGCAGTTGCCCTCCGGCCGAGGCCTGGTTGAGCCGCCTCAAGGGAGACTCGGGCCTTTGGAAGCAATTCGTTCCCATCGCGTTTCACGTCGATTATTGGAACAATCTCGGCTGGCGCGATCGCTTTTCTTCTCCACAATGGACGGCGCGGCAACGGCGCTACGGCGCACTCTGGAACAGCACTTCGGTCTACACGCCCGCGGTGGTGCGCAACGGCAATGAAGTACGCGACTGGTCGGGCAGCAACCTTTCCCGGTCTAACGACAAGACAGTGGGCACGCTGAGCGCGCAGACCGACGGGAAAACGGTCGTCATCGAGTTCCAGCCGCCGAGCGGCGTGACTGGCTCATGGCAGGCTCACGCGGCCCTGCTGGCGTCCGGGATTAACTCCAAGATCGGGGCGGGCGAAAACAGCGGTCGCAACCAACAGCACGACTTTGTCGTCCTCGAGTTGCGCGATGGAGCCATGAAGTCAGAGGGCGGTACGCAACACGCCAGCCTAACGATGACGGGGAAAGGCGAAGATGGAGGCCGGCGCGCCCTGGCGGTGTGGGTGACCGCGGGCAACGGCCTGGCTCCGGTCCAGGCCGCTGGTGGCTGGTTGCGATGACTTGTGTCCAGGAAAGGGCCCAATGCGAAAGAAAGACATGATTCGAACACTCGGCTTACTGGCGATCGCGGGATGCCTCAGCCTCGGCACGGTGATGGCGGAAAAGGAGAAACCTCAGGCGGTGAAGGTGCCGGCCGGTGTCGACCACGGCGGTTTTGATCGGTTGCTCAAAAAGTATGTCGATCAGCAGGGCCTGGTGGCCTACGCCAAGTGGAAGGCCAACGCCGAAGACATGTCAGCGCTCGACAAATACCTGCAGCAATACGCCGCCACCAGGGGGGAGGCGAAAGGCAACGACAAAGCCGCCGCACTGATCAATGCCTACAACGGCTTCACCCTGCAGTGGATTCTCCAGAATTATCCGACAGAGAGCATTTGGTCGCTCGATGACTCGTTCGCCGCCCGTCGGCACAAAGTCGGGGGCAAGGATGTCTCCCTCGACGACATCGAGAAGGGCACGCTGATCCCGCAGATCGGATGGAAAGACCACGCCACACTCGTCTGCGCCGCGCGCAGTTGCCCGCCCCTCGGTCGTGAGGCTTACCAAAGCTCGACCCTCGATGAGCAGATCGCGAACTCCTACCGGAACTGGCTCGCGCGTTCAGATCTCAACGAATATTTCCCCGCCAAAAACAAGGTGGAAATTTCCAGCATCTTTAAATGGTACCAGTCCGACTTTGCCAAGACCGGCGGCCCGCCTGAGATCCTGGCCATATACGGACCTCCGAAATTCGAGAAATTTCTCTCGAGCAAGAAATACGAGGTCGATTTCAAAACCTACCATTGGGGATTAAACGATCAGGGAGAGCACGGCCGGAACTACAGCAAGGTGCATCTCCTCTTCGACAATATCTTTTGATTCTGAGGCCGGCAGGACAGCGAATTTTCTTCTCGACGCCCGCTTTCGCGAGCCGCTAAAAGAGGGCCGATGAAGACGCCCCCCGTTGCGGCGCTGTTCTCGATCTTGTTTCTGTTGGCCATCCCGGCCCCCGGACAGGACGACGGGATCGTTCCTTCGCGGATCAAACGGGTACCGGTCACCTCCAGCAACGTGTCCAGCGTGGGCTACAGTCCAAAACTACACGCCCTCGAGATCGAGTTCGTTAGGGGTGCCATTTATCGTTTTCTCGACGTCCCACCCCGCCTCCATCGCGACCTGCTGTCGTCGAATTCCAAGGGCCGTTTCATCGCAGAAAACATCCGCGGCCGATATCGTTTTGTCCGAATTCGAGCGCGATCACAGGCGGATGCGCTGCGGCGAGATGTGGCTGCAGGAAAAAAGTGATGATTTCGGCGAATTCTCGCCAAATTATTTTTGACGACTTCGAAAAGTGGTTTACTCTAACCGTCCGCTAACAAGCGGCCTCGGGTTCCCCGGGGTGTTCTTCTAGGCTCAACGCGAGCCGCCGTTTGCTGGATTTCAGGAGATGGGCGGCGTTTGTCGTGGAGCGAAAAGAGAACGATTGATCTTTGACAGTGCAATTCTGGATTTCGTCATCACGACGATTTAGTTTTTTGAAATCCAGAAGGTAGAAGTCAGCGAAAATTGAATTGTGCGTTATACGTCGAGTTTCTTTGATTAAAAATTTTCCTGGACCGGTTCTTCGGATCCGCCTTCGCCCTTCGGGGCTACGGCGGGACGAGACCGCGAAGGAATCTTAATTTGAATAGATCGGACGAACACCGGCTTCCGCTTACGAGCGGTTGCCGGTTTAGAATGGTCAGATTTCAGCTCCCTCTTCGTTAGCGAAGAGGGGCGCAAACTTTGTCCGGGATCAGCAATGATGCCGGCTCCA
>JALYOR010000159.1 GCA_030856765.1 Verrucomicrobiota bacterium
GTGCGGAGGGGATGGCCGGCGCTGTCGAGCCAGAGCTTGAGGAGCGCGTCGCTCTCCTTGAGGGCTTTTCTTCCTTCTTCGGGCAGGCGCAGATCGAGGCGGATGGTGAGGAGCCGGGCCGGTTTGCCTTTATAACTGTCGGGCTTGTCCTCGAGGAGGGTGGCGCCTTCCAGGGCGCGGCGGAGGGGCTCGGCGGCGTCGAGCAAAGCGAGCGCGTCGTTCGCCTCGAGCGCGGTAAGAGTGGCGACGTCCGAACGCGCGGCGTCGGGGTGGGCGCGCTTTTCAGCCTCGGCCCGGCGCGATTGCCGGATCTGGTCGGCCGACCAACTCATGCGCAGGCCTTGCCCACCGCTCTCGACGATGACGGAGGTGCTGCCGGCGGACTTCTTTGGGTTGGCGCTCTCGCCGCCGGAGCGCCGAATTGCGATCTCGACTCGCGCCCGTAGCGCGTCGTTGCCCTGCAACCGCTGCAACCTGGCGCGGAGGTCGCCCAGCGCATCCGCCCGCGCCAGCGCCGGCATCATGATGAGAAGGAGAGTGAGGAGTTTTTGGAACGGCATGGGCGACAACTCTACCTCTCCATTCGTAGCAGGCCGATACCTGTGCCGTCATATTTCAGGCAGTGCGCGGCGGTGTTAAAAAGTTTTGCGGGTGCGAGCGGAGGCGGCTGCTCGACATCACCTCGGCGATCGCGATAATAGCGGTATGTTGCAGAGTGCTTATCCATACGTTCTGACCTTGCACAATTGGCTCCGCTGGGTGGTGCTCCTCGCTGGCCTGCTCGCGATCGGGTCGGCCTTGGCAGGGTGGGGAGGAAGCCGGCCCGCGAACGGTAGCCTGCGGCGCCTGAGCACGATTTTCGTGAGTGCGCTCGATCTCGAGCTGGTCATCGGGCTCGTCCTCTACTTTGCGCTCAGCCCGATTACTCTGGCGGCGATGCAGAATTTCGGCGCAGCTATGAAACAGAAGGAGCCGCGCTTTTTCGCCGTCGAGCACCTCACGTTTATGCTGCTCGCGGTCGTCTGTGCGCATATCGGCTCGGTCATGGCGCGCAAAGGAGCGACGGACGCAATCAGACATCGGCGCGCGGCGATCGCGTATGTTTTGTCGCTCCTCCTTATTCTGGGCGGCATTCCTTGGTGGCGGCCGCTCCTGCGTTTCTAAGGTCGGAGACACCCCTCCACGCGCTCGTCTGTCGGACAGAGAAACTTGGGGTGAGCTCGGAGGCAAGATGCGAACCTTGGCGGGCATAGTCGTAGGCGGACTGGTGGGATTCGCCGGCCGGCGCCACGGTGGCTTGCGATTGGCTCATTCCCACCAGTAATTTGTGTGGGATCTATGGTGTTTTGGCTGCGCCGATTGGTTTAGTCGCCGGGGCGTTCTGCGAATGGAAGATCGCACGCTGGGGCCAGCCCGACCGCTGGCCCTGAGTTTCGGCGAGGTAGCCGGAGGGACGAGCTTCGGCTCGTCGCGTTTCAGCTCAATAATGGTTGCGCTCGCGCGCGAGAAATTTCCCTCGGCCTGCCTCACCCACGAACTTCCCGTCGCGCGCCACGACTTTGCCCCGCACCGTGACGACGTGCGGACGACCTTCGATCTCCATTCCTTCAAAGGAATTGTAGTCGAGATTCATCTGGTGGGTCTTGGCCGAGATTTTGCCGCGGTAATCCGGATCGTAAACGACGAGGTCGGCGTCGCTACCCAACTGGATCGTGCCTTTGCGCGGGAAGAGGCCGAAGAGTTTGGCGGTATTGGTGCTGGCGGTGGCGACGAACTGGTGGAGATCGATCCGGCCGCCTTTGACGCCGTGGGTGAAGTAGAGATTTACCCGGTCTTCGAGCGATGGGATGCCGTTCGGGATCTTGGTAAAGTCGTCGCGGCCCATCGATTTCTTGGTCGTGAAATCGAAGGGCGCGTGGTCGGTCGCGAGGGTGGAGACGAAGCCCTGGCGCAATCCGTTCCAGAGCACTTCCTGGTTTTTCTTGTCGCGCAACGGCGGCGACATGACGGCCTTCATGCCTTCGAAGTCG
>JALYOR010000238.1 GCA_030856765.1 Verrucomicrobiota bacterium
CCGAACGCGCTCCCAAACCACTGCGCGACCACCAGCGAGCCGTAGTGTTCGCCGAGGAACCGGAGCATGTCCTCCGAGTGCTGGGTCAGCTCCGGGGTAAACATTTTCGGCATCGAGAGCATCGCCCAGCCGAGCAGCGCCGTGCCCACCACTACCTCGATCGCCACCGGAATGATCGCCTTGGCCGCCGTGCGCGTGACTTTCGGATTCTCCGGAGTCGAGCCCGGATCGAGCTTCATCACCCCGGTGATGTTGGCTACCGCTTCCACACCGCTGAGCGCGAGGATCACGCCGACGAATTGCGTCCAGGCCACACCGAGGTTCTCGTGGCGCGGCTCGAGATGTTCCGTGGTCAAATAACCGGCGCTCAAGCCAATGATAACCAGCACGGTCAGAACGGCCGGCACGGCGAGATAAATCGAGACGCTGCCGCTGTGCTTCGGCCCAAAGAAATTGATCGCCCCGACGATGACAACCAGCGCCATCGTAGCGATGCGGGCATATTCCGGCGGCACGCCGAAATAGCTCACCGCGGCCCACCCGCTGAGCGCGGCCGTGACAAGGAAATTCGCGACCAGCAGAAGCGCGCCGGCCGAGGCGAGGAAGCGACTCTGCGAGCGCGCTGCGGAATAAACGCCGCCACCATCAGGGAAGTGGGCGCAGATGATGATGTAATTGAAACCGACCACGGCGGTCAGCGCGCAGACCGCCAGGATCAGGGGGAATGAGGAAAACCCGGCCGCGACGAAGGCGAGGCCGATGACGTAAGCCTTGCTCGTGCCCCAGTCGCCGTAAAGCAGGGCAGCGGCTCGCTTCCAGTCGACATTGCGAGGTCGATGCACACCCGGCGCTTCAATTAGTGGTTCAGCCATGAATGGTGCGAGGGGGAGTTACCCTCGCGTCGCCCTGCGTAGCAAGTGATTTTGTCCGGCGGCGCGTGATTGTCTCTGCTAGCCATGCGGCGGAATCTGGATGGCAACGCTCCGTCGTTGCCGAAATTCAAACACGGCGATGACGGAGCATCGCCTTCCACGATAGCCGATTTTAAAAAGCCAGATTCACGCGTAATCCCGAGACCACCGCTGTCGAAGCGGGTTGGGTGGCGCCGGGGTGAAAAGAACTGGAGATCGGGCGCGGAGAAATGGTTCGTGAGAACCGCTTGATAGGTGAGTTCGCAGCTCGCTTCAGGAGGCGACACATTTTAAAGACTTTCCCAGACGGCCGCGCGCGTTGTTCCACCCGAGAGGTTGCCCAGAACCTCCTTGATGACGGCAACCGGGAAGGAAATCCCGCGGCCTCTGGAGCGGCAGCGACGATCCGGCTCGGCTTATTTCGCTGGATGTTGCGCGCGCTTTGGACGGCATCCTGGTCGCGAAGCGCAGGGATGCGTGCGCAAAATAAACAAATCCCAGGCGCTGCAGACCCTCGCCCCGAAACGAAAATTTCTTCTTCGCAGACCACGTTTGACACGAAGCTTACCCGTGCGACCCGTCCCCACGCGACCGCGGCACCGATCTCCGTTACGGCGTGATATCGATCGCGTAGAGCCAGGAGTGATACTGTTGCGGCGCCACGCACAGTTGCACCGCCGGGATGTAGGCCCGATCACCCGTGCGCGTGAATCGCGCGCGCGCGTAGGGCACGGCGCAGGTGCCGTCCGGCTCCTTGGGAATCGAGATCGAGAAAAGAACCGAACCATCGGCGGTCGAGAAAGCCTTGATCAGACCCGGCATGCCATAGGTTTCCTGCCCGCCCATTAAGACCAGCGTATTAATCGGACTCACGATCGGCCCGGGAACCGGCCCCTGCGCGAGCAAGCTGCTCACTTTCCAGCGTACCGTTGGAGTCGGCGTCAGCGAGTAAAGTTCGCCAAGATTTCGATTGATGTAGATGTTGCCGTCCCGGCTGCTGACATCCGGCGCGGTCAGGTCATTAGTCGTCGTTTGCTCGTCGCCAAAGAAAATCCAGCGCAACGAACCGCTCGGGGTAAAGGCATTGAGGCGCAGGCGGCTCGGAACATAGAGCGTTCCATTGCGCGCCGTGGCCGATTGGAGGGCGACGCCGATGTTGTCAAAAAACACCTGCGCCCCATCCACGAGGGCGAAGCCGAAAATGTCGCCGTAATACGTCGAGGTCCAATAGAACCGATCCCGGGCGAAAGCGAGTTCCCGTCCGACCTGACCAACTTCGCCGACGCTCGGATTCCCTGGGTTAGTCCAGCGCACCACTCCGGCTGGGGTCAGCGACACAGCGAACGATCCCGGAAGGTCGAAAACCGCGTAGATGTTACCATCGGGACCAACGCCCGGGCCGCCGATCGGCCCCTGCGAGCTACCGCCTGAGAACACCCACTTCCTTGTGCCATCGGGGTTCACGGCGTGAATGGCCGGCCCTGGTGCCGAGACACCAAAGTAGATCGTCCCGTCCCGTCCCACGACCGTGGGACCAGATGACCCGACCCCTCCGCCATCGTAAACCCATTTGAGTGCTCCGGCAGGAGTCAGGGCGTAGAGGAAGCCTGAGCTGTCATTGACATAGACGGTCCCGTCTCGACCCACATCGGCGCGATGGCTGATGTAGTTAGCCAAAACCTCGAAACGCCAGGCCACGGTGCCTTGAGCGGTGGGTAACTCCGGCTTCCTCTCCTGCACCGTCAGAATAGAAACAGCCGCGCTGGAAAGACTACCGGACAGCTGCACGGGCACGGGTCCGAGAGCGGCGGACTCCGGAACGTAAGCGGTAATCTGACGGTCGTTCCAAGTCGTCGCCCAAGCTGGTTGGCCGCCAATGAGTATGGAAGCATTCTTTTTGGTTCCGAGATGATCTCCCGCGATCACGACCATCCCGCTGCGGGTGGCCACTTGCGGAGTGATGGAAGTGATTCGTGGAACCTGGGCCGAGACAGGGCTCGCGAAGATTCCGCCGATGAGGAAGACCAAGGCGCCGCCATAAGTGGCGACCGATCCCCGAGAGTGCGTGCCGAGAGCAATTATGCGCATCTAATGATCTGATTCGCAGCGGCTCAGGCAGACAAGCTTTTAAAAGTTACAAGTTCGACACCTATTAGTAACAACATTCTCACGGAACCGTGGGTTGGCATTGAGTTGTCACCGTATTAGCGCCAAGGTTATAAGTGTAGCCTGCCTTCGCGAGATTCGTCACCGTAAAGCACCAGGTGCCAATGGGATTGCGTGCGGTGGCTGTTTTGAGCTTGGGCCCGGCCCTCCCTGTCCATTACTCCGGAAATCGACATACGGGAATAAACGCCGCCGCCATCCTGGAAGTGGGCGCAGATGATGATGTAATTGAAGCCCACCACCGCGGTGAGCGCGCAGACGGCCAGAATCAGCGGGAAGGAAGCATACCCGGCCGCGACAAAGGCGAGACCGATGACGTATGCCTTGCTCGTTCCCCAGTCGCCGTAAAGGAGGGCAGCGGCTCGTTTCCAGTCGACGTTGCGAGGACGGTGCACCCCCGGCGCTTCGATAAAAGTTTCAGCCATGGTGCGAGGGGGAGTAACCAATGCAGCGCTCCGGCGGGCAAGTTATTTCTCGGTAACCGCGGGTACAGTGGACCGGCTACCCGCCAGGCAAAGGCCCCCGCCGGATTTCTCTAGCGAGGGCCTCGCTTAAACTACCGCTGCCTTATTTGCAGCAGGCCACCATGCAGCAGGCGCCGCCAGCGCAGCAATCCGCCGAACGCGAAGTCGCGTTGGCAGTGCCGATGAACGCCATGGCCGCAAGGATCATGAGTAGATATTTCATGTGATTCCTCCGGTTGAGTTTCCCTGTCCCTCACCCGCCGAAGCGGGCGAGCCGGCGCAGTTAAACGCTCGCGAAGCCGTCTTTAGTCTCGCCAGCTTCGGCGCCACGGCCGGCACGCTCAGCATAGTACTCACGACGGCCATCAACAGGGTCGCGGTGAAGGTCTCGCTCGTGATGATCTTCTTATCGAGCAAGATATTGACGAAGATAATCATGATCAGCGCCTTGGTCTGGAGCAGCCAGCCGATGATGGACGCCTCGCCTTTCTCCCACTTCAGGATCTTCCCGGCAATCTGCGCGCCAGCCAGCTTGCCGCCGACGGAAGCGAGCGTGAGGATAGCCGCCGCGGCGAAGACGACCGCACCGCCGACCTGCCAGTTCGTGCGGAGGCCGGTGGAGAGAAAGAAGACCGGCATTATCGCCAGCAGGATGTGACTGCGAAACTGATCCATCTGCTCCTGGTTAAACATATCCGAGTCGAGGACCGCGCCGGAGAGGAAGGCGCCGACCATGAAGTGCATTCCCGACCAGTCTGCCGCAAAGCCGGCCATAGCCAGCCAGATCAAACCGACATACCAGCGATCGCGCTCTGGAATTCTCCGCATCAACTTGCGCACCAGAAAGGCCGCGAGCGCGAAAAGAACGAGAAAACTGACCTGCCGCTGCACCCGGCTCCAATCGAGCACGATGAGCGCGAGCACACCCCAGATCGCGATGTCATCCAAGCTGGCATAACGAAGGATGCGCTGGCCGATCGGCTCCCGCAGGATATGGAGCTTTTCCATGAAGAGGACCAGGATCGGCAGCGACGTCACCGCGCAGGCCATCCCGATCCCGACGATGAACTGCCACGGATGCCCCTGCGACC
Organism: Verrucomicrobiota bacterium; assembly: GCA_030856765.1. GTDB lineage: Bacteria > Verrucomicrobiota > Verrucomicrobiia > Chthoniobacterales > UBA10450 > Palsa-1392. Next base: position 4,633 of record JALYOR010000238.1, read on the forward strand.
CGATCCAGCCTCCGCTCAAC
>JALYOR010000266.1 GCA_030856765.1 Verrucomicrobiota bacterium
GGTTTGCCCTTCATCGCTTTTTTCATCTGGAGCACCTCTTATCAGATCGTGCCCATTAGTGGCAAGTCCCGCCGCAGCACTTTGCAAATCAAACTTGCGGGGGCCGCCCACGGGCCGCTATCCTCAGACATGAATACGAACCCGACGGAATACACGCATCCCGAGGCGTTAGTGGAGGCCGACTGGCTCGAGCAACACCTCGACGACAAGGACTTGCGCATCGTCGAATCGAACGAGGACATCCTGCTCTACGACACCGGACACATCCCGGGAGCGGTCCATATCGATTGGCGGGCGGACCTGCAGGATCCGGTGATTCGCGATTACATCGCCCCGGATAAATTTGCCGAGCTTTGCCGCCGCCACGGCATCACGCCCGAGACGACCTGCGTTTTCTACGGCGACAAGGCGAATTGGTGGGCTTGCTACGCGCTTTGGGCTTTTCGCTTGTTCGGTCATCAAAATGTCAAAATCCTCAACGGCGGTCGCGACAAGTGGAAAGCTGAGGGGCGCAAAATGACGCGCGAAGTGCCGAATTATCCGGCGACCGAGTATCCGGTTCCGGCCCGGCGGATGGACAAAGAGATCCGCGCCTTTGCCGATGAAGCGCTCGCGCAAAGCAAGGCAAACAAGCCGCTCATCGATGTGCGTTCGCCGGGCGAATACAAGGGTGAGATCACGCACATGGCGGAATACCCGCAGGAAGGTGTGCTGCGCGGCGGCCATATTCCCGGCGCCAAGAGCGTGCCGTGGAAAACGGCGACCAACGACGACAACACCTTCAAGTCGGCCGCGGAACTGGCGAAGATATATTTCGAAGGGGCAGGTCTAAAACCGGGCGCCGACACGGTGGTCTATTGCCGCATCGGCGAACGTTCGAGTCACACCTGGTTCGTGCTCACCTATTTGTTAGGCTTGGAAAACGTGCGCAACTACGACGGCTCCTGGACCGAGTGGGGCAACAAAGTCGGCGCTCCGATCGAGCGAAGCAGTTAGTTGGCCCACAGATTTAATGGTGTGGTGGCGCCTGCCTCGCGCTCCCCTTCCCCAATCTGTGAAAGTCAGTGAAATCTGTGAAAGTTTCCTCCGTGTATCCCGAGAAACTGCAAAACATCATCGATCTCCTCGAGCACCTGCCCGAAGTAGAACGGCGCGAAACCCTCGTCGCCTATTCCGACAGCGCGCCCAAACAGGAGCCGCGGCCTAACGACAAGTTCGATCTTGAAGACGTGCGCAAGGACGAGGAGTGCGCCGATAAGGTGGGCGTTTACCTGCAGGTCGACGACGAGGGAAAGGCGCATCTGCGCATGACCCTCGGCCCCGAAGTGCAGACTCTGACCCGCGCCATGACCTCGATCCTGTGCAAAGGCCTCGATGGTGCGACCCCGCAGGAAATTCTCGATCTCCCCAGTGATTTTGTGACCCGCATCGTCGGCGCCGAGCTGGTGCGAGTGCGCAGCCAGACGACCTATTACGTCCTCACGCGGATCAAGGGCATCTGCAAGGTTTACCTCGATCGCAAACGCGCTGCTGCCTAACCGAAGTCAGGCGTCTCGCCTGACTCGACCGGCTGACGCTTCCAACCGGTCACTTTTCGAGAGCATGTCTCGACCTCAGCCTGTTTTTGCATAGTCTCCCGCAGCGCATGCCGAGGAACGATCAAATTCGCAAAATCCTCCTCATCGGTTCCGGCCCGATCGTCATTGGGCAGGGCTGCGAGTTCGATTATTCCGGTGTGCAGGCGTGTAAAGCGCTGCGCGAGGAGGGCTACGAAGTCGTGCTGGTGAATTCGAATCCGGCCACCATTATGACCGATCCGGAGTTCGCCGATCGCACCTACATCGAGCCGATCACGCCAGAAGTGATCGAGCTCATTCTCGCACGGGAAAAACCGGACGCGATTCTGCCCACCATGGGCGGCCAAACGGCGCTCAACGCCGCCATGGAATTGAACCGCAATGGCGCGCTCGTTAGGCACAACGTCCAGCTCATCGGCGCCAACGCGCAGGCCATTGCGAAGGGTGAAGACCGCCAGCTTTTCAAGGAAGCGATGTTGCGCATCGGGCTCGACGTCCCGCGCTCCGGGATCGCGCGCTCGCTCGAGGACGCAGCCCGCGTGGCCAGCCAGATCGGCAGTTTCCCGCTCATCATTCGGCCCGCTTTCACTCTCGGCGGCTCCGGCGGCGGGATCGCCTACAACCGCGAGGAACTGGAGATCATCGTCGAGCAAGGGCTCGATCGTTCGCCCGTCAGCGAGGTCCTGATCGAGGAATCATTGTTAGGCTGGAAGGAATTCGAGATGGAAGTGATGCGCGACCGGGCCGACAACTGCGTCGTCGTGTGCGCGAACGAGAACCTCGACCCGATGGGCGTGCATACCGGCGACTCCATTACGGTCGCCCCGACACAAACCCTGACCGACCGCGAATACCAGGCGATGCGGGATGCCTCCTTCGCCGTCATCCGCGAGATCGGCGTCGAGACCGGCGGATCGAACATCCAGTTCGCGGTCGATCCAGCAAACGGGCGGATGGTCGTGATCGAGATGAACCCGCGCGTCTCGCGCTCGAGCGCGCTGGCCTCGAAGGCGACCGGTTTCCCGATCGCGAAAATCGCGGCCAAGCTCGCTGTCGGCTACACCCTGGACGAGATCCGCAACGATATCACACGCGAAACCCCTGCCTGCTTCGAGCCGACAATCGACTATTGCGTGGTCAAGATACAGAGTTACACCTTCGAGAAATTCCCGGAAGCCGATGCCACCCTCACGACGCAGATGAAGAGCGTGGGCGAAGAGATGGCGATCGGCCGGACCTTCAAGGAGGCTTTGCAAAAAGCGCTCCGTAGCCTCGAGATCAAGCGGTTCGGCCTCTGCTGCGACGGTCGGGAAGATCGGGTCGACGAGGAAACGCTCCGCCGCAAATTGAGCGTCCCGAACGCCGAGCGAATCTTTTACCTCGCACAGGCGTTCCAGGACGGGATGTCGATCGAGGAAGCGTTCGGCCTGACGAAAATCGATCCCTGGTTTCTGCGCAACATCGCCCAAGTGGTGGCGGAGGCCGGTGCCCTGCAGACCCATGCAGGGAGCGAGATCGATCTGCGCCGGGCGAAAAAGCTCGGGTTCTCCGATCGGCAGCTGGCCTCATTGTCAAAGGTGACCGAGGCCGAGATACGAGAGCAGCGAAAAGCAAAGGGCGTCGTTCCGACCTACCGCCTGGTCGACACCTGCGCCGCGGAGTTCGAGGCCTACACGCCCTACTACTACTCCACCTACGGCGACGAAAACGAGGTGCGCCCGAGCACGAAACGCAAAATCATGATCCTGGGCGGCGGCCCCAACCGCATCGGGCAGGGCATCGAGTTCGATTACTGC
>JALYOR010000273.1 GCA_030856765.1 Verrucomicrobiota bacterium
ACGTGCTGGGAGAGGAGGATGTGCCCGGCGTCGCCGCAATCCATCACCCGTTGCGCCATGTTGATGCCGGCCCCGGCGATGTTGCTCCGCCCGCTCACGTCCTTCACCTCGCTCACCGGTCCGCTGTGAATGCCCATCCGCACCGAAAGTTCGGGGTGCTTTTGCAGCGCTTCAGAAATCTCGAGCGCGCAGCGGGCCGGTTCTTCCGCGCTGTGGTGAAAGACCAGCGCCATCCCATCGCCGGTCGGCAGCCTCACGAGTTGTTCGTCTGTCGCTTCCCGCACCGGCGCAGTCGCGAGCACGATCGCAGTGAGCTGGTGCAGGCGCTCCTTTTGTTCTTCGATCAGGAGTTTCGAATAACCGACGATGTCGATGAACAGGACATGCCCGATTTCCAGGAGGAGATTGTCGACGGAGTCCGGCGGCACGATCCATTTCTATCATGAGCCGCAACGGTCTGCCTGTCTTTTAAGCGGCGGGGGTCAACCCGGGTCAGCTTCAATTTCGCTCTTTCCAAGCCAACCGAATGAGCAGCGAGCGGGTCAGGAGAACCACAGAATAGGGGGCAGGGGAATATTCTGCCTCTCATCGGCGCCCCCGCAAAGGTTAGCCCCCCGAAAGCACACTCTAACTAACTTCCCTTTACCCGTTCGTAGGGGACGATATTATCCCATTCCTCGGCGGATGATCGGGCCACGAAAGCGACCACCGGCTCAGTCTGACTCATGTTGAAGACCTCGTGAGGCACGTCGGGTTTGATGTAAATGAAGTCGCCCGCTTCGTTCTCCATCACTTGCTTGCACCCGTCGCCGAACTCGTGACGCACTTTGCCCTCGAGAATGTAGAGGATGAGTTCGAAGCCGACGTGGATGTGGGCGTAGGCCACGCCGCCTGGTGGGATGGTGGCGATGTTGGCGGAGAGCTTGGTGGTGCCCACGTTCTTGGCCGACATGCCCTGCTTGTAGTGGATTCCGTTCCAATCCCGCCGCGCGCCGCCGCCGCGGATGGTGAGGATGCCGCCGTGATCCTCGACTGCGCTCGGGTCGACTTTGTCCTGCTCGTTTTTCATCGAGCCAACTTCGCGCCGGGGGCGGGATCAAGCCAGAACTTCTGTCCGGCCTTGCAGGTTGCGCTGCAGCGCGGCCCGCTTCTCGCCCAGGAGGCCTTCGGTCGCGGCCCGCACGGCTTCGAGGAGGTCGTTCGCTTCATGAAGACGCGCGATCGTGACGTAATTCGCGCCGGCCGCAAGGAGCGCGTCGGCTTGGGAGAGAACCTCGGCGGTGGCGATGATCTGCGCTTTGGGATTTAACCCGCGCAGCATCCGCACCAGTTTTTCGTTGGAGGTGCCTTTGAGAACCGAATCGGGCACAGTGCAGATGACCACTTCAGCATGCTCGATGTTGGCGTGCAGCAATGTGTCGCGCTGGCTGATATCGCCGTAAATGACGCGCACCTTGCGATCGAGCAGTCCTTCGCGCGCCACCGGGCTGAAGTCGATCACCGCGGTATCGCCGATTAGATCGGGGGCATGACGCTGCATTTCTTCGAGGAGCGAGCTGGCCGTGCGGAAGAAGCCGAGAAAAACGATTCGCGCCTTGCCGTGGCCGTGTCCGCCTTCGGCGTGCAGATCGTCAATCACATGGTCGAGATCGCGCAAGCCGCGCATTTTCAGCCACGGAATCAGACTTCTCGTTAGGCTATCGGATTTCGACATCCCGAAGGTGGAGACCGCCGCGAGGAGAGTAAACGCCAGTGCCACCATTCCGGTGGTGGACGGATTGGTGAGATGGCCCGCCTGCGCGCCGAGGGCGAGGATGACGAGTGAGAACTCGCTCACCTGCCCGAGGTTGATCGCCGGCACCAGGCTGGTGCGCAATCCCTGCCGCATGAGGTAGAGCGGTGTGAAAGTGGTGACGAAGCGACTGACCAGCACGAAAACAGCGAAGACCATTGCCCATCCGATCAGGAGCGGCGTGGGGAGGGGAATCTGCATGCCGAGCCCGACGAAAAAGAGCGTGACGAAGAAGTCGCGCAGACTGGTGACCTTGGCGGTGACATCGAGCGCGTAAGGGAATGTGGAGAGCGCGACGCCGGCGATGAGGGCACCCATCTCGCGCGAGAGATGGAGGCGTTCACCCAGCTCGCCGACCAGGAAGCACCAGGCTAGCGCGCCGACCTGCACCAGTTCGGGCGATCGTGCCACGCGGCGAAAGATGGCCGGCAAGACATAACGACTAACTATCATGGCCGCCGCGACCAGGAGGACGACTCGCACCAGCGAGAGAGCGAGGATGCCAGGCGCGAGCCTTTCCAGGTTTGGTTGCACGGCGAGGAAGAGGATCGCGGCCAGATCCTGCAGCACGAGCACGCCTAACGTGATCCTTCCGGTGAGCGTATCGAGTTCCTGCTTCTCGTAGAGCACCTTGACGATGATGACCGTGCTGCTGAGCGCGCCGGCAATACCGAGGTAGAGCGCATCCCACGCTCCTCCGCCCAGCCCGAAACCGCAGAGGCGAAAGACGAACACGCCGATGATCACTCCGGCGCAGATCTGGACCAGGGCAGTGAGGGTGATGGAGCGCCCCGCACTCATGATCTTCTTCAGATCGATCTCGAGACCGATCATGAAGAGGAGGAAAATGAGGCCGAGTTCGGCGATGGCGGAGATGCTTTCGGCGGAGCCGATCAAGCCCGAGCCGGCCGGACCGAGGGCGAAGCCGGCGATGAGATAGGCGAGCAGGATCGGCTGGCGGAATTGCTGGGCGACCAGCCCAAGAAGCCAGGCAGCGGCGATGCTGAAAGTGATGTCGCGAATAAGTTCGTGCATGATTGGAAGGCGTCTCGCCTAACGGCCGCGAAGATCGCGGATTGCAGCCGCGTAGTCCGGCGTTTTGAAGATCGAGGTGCCAGCCACGAGGACATTGGCGCCGTTTTCGATACAGAGCTGCGCGGTCTCGGCATTGATCCCGCCGTCCACTTCGATGTCGTAATTTACCCCTAACGAGTCGCGCAGCTCCCGCACCCGGCGCACCTTTTCCATCATCTCGGGCCGGAACGATTGTCCGCCGAAGCCCGGATGCACCGTCATCACGAGCAGGAGATCGACGTTAGGCAAATGCGGCTCGACCGCGGCGAAAGGCGTGGCTGGATTCAGGGTCAGGCCGGCGCGCCCGCCGCCGTCGCGAATCGCGCGGAGGGTTTGGGCGACGTCATGTTTCGCTTCCGGCTCGACATGGACGGTAATGGAAGTCGCGCCCGCCTCGAGAAAACGCGGGACGTAGTGATCGGCGCGCTGGATCATCAGATGCACGTCGAGCGGCAGGCTGGTAAGGCCGCGGACCAATTTTACGATGGCCGGGCCAAAGGAAATGTTGTCGACGAATTGTCCATCCA
>JALYOR010000281.1 GCA_030856765.1 Verrucomicrobiota bacterium
TGCTCCGGCCATCCTTTGTAGCCGTCGCCAATCCTGACGTGCACATTGCGATAACCGAGCCGCTCCAAGGTTGTCGCGGCGCGTTTCCCGAGCGGCTCCACGATTTCAATCGAGTAAACCTGCGCGACCAATTCGCCGAGGATCGCGGCCTGATACCCCGAGCCGGTTCCGATCTCAAGCACGCGATCGATCGGCTTCAGCTGCAGCTTTTCGGTCATGAAAGCGACGACGAACGGCTGCGAAATCGTCTGGTCGTATCCGATCGGCATCGGTCGATCGGAATAGCTTCGCCCGCGCATTTCCTCAGGCACGAACTGCTCGCGCGGCACCTCGCCCATTGCCTCCAGCACCCGTTGGTCCGTCACACCCCGCATCGCGATCTGTTCTCTTACCATCCGGGCCCGATCGGTCGCAAATTCGCGCGCCGGAGCGAGGACGGGCGTGAAAACCGCCAACGCCATCAACAGGCAGAGCGCCGTATTTCTCTGTCGGACTGCCATCGTGCAACCTCGCCGAAGTTCTCTCGAATTACAGCCGGAAATTGCAAGTCGGCATGATGATATAGGCTTGATCTTTCACTACCGTTCTGGTTGCATCACGGTGTGCCTGCGGATGATCGGGTAAGTTCCCCTGCCGGGTTTAATGGAATAACTCAAACCGGACCGGCCGCTTTCGTCACCACCCATTGGAGCCTGGTCGTGGCGGCGCAGGAGGAGGAATCACCCGCCGCCGAAGCGGCGCTTGAGACGCTTTGCCGCACTTACTGGAAGCCACTCTATGTTTTCATTAGGCGGGAGGGGCTCAGCCGCGACGACGCACGCGACCTGACGCAGGGTTTTTTTGCGCTGATCCTCGAGCGCCGCGATCTCGCTGCGGTGCGCAAGGAAAAAGGCCGCTTCCGTTCCTACCTCCTGACCGCGTGCAAGCACTTTATGACCGACGAGTGGCGCCGCGCGATGGCGATCAAGCGCGGCAAAGGGCAGCGACCAATTCCGCTCGACGAAAAGGGTGCGGAGGAGCAAATCGCGCTGGCCTCGGCCGACCGGATGACTCCCGAGCTGATCTACGAACGTCATTGGGCGACAACTCTCCTCGAGAGCGTGCTGGGCCGGTTGAAAGATGAATATAAAGCTGCCGGAAACGCCGAACTCTTCGACGCGCTCAAGCAACTGCTCCCGGACGAGCCGGGCGCGCCCTCCCAGGCGGAAATCGGGAAACTGCTCGGGTTGACGCCAAACGCGGTGCGCCAGGCGTTCTACCGCTTTCGTCAGCGTTACCAATCGCTTCTGCGCGAAGAGATCGGTCACACAGTCGCGAGCCCGGGCGATGTGGAAGATGAGCTGCGCCACCTCATTTCGGTCCTCCGCAGGTAACGCGCGATGGAATCTCACGCAGTACCAACGGAGACGCCTGAGGACGACTCCGCATCTGTGATCCGGATCATCAGAATTTGCCGAAAATGCGGCGCGAAAATCCTTTCCGACGCCCCGGAAAAGCTCTGCATCGGCTGCGTCCTCGAGGCAGCGCTCAAACTGCCTAACGACGTTGTAGCCGGGTGCGATGAGCCCGGCGTTGCGGACGACACGACCGCTTCGGAAGCGCCGCTGGGAGAGCTGGGCGACTACGAATTGCTGGAGGAGATCGGCCGCGGCGGCCAAGGCGTGGTCTTTCGCGCCCGGCAGAAAAGTCTCAACCGCGTCGTTGCTTTAAAAGTCATCGGCCTCGGGCAGTGGGCGAGAAAAGCACACCTGCGCCGATTCCGCCGCGAAGCCGAAGCCGCGGCAGGACTCGATCATCCCGGGATCGTCCCGATCTATGAAGTGGGCGAGCGCGACGGCTCCTGCTACTTCAGCATGAAATTGATCGCGGGCGGTCAGCTTGACGAAGTCGTTAGGCAAACGCCCTTCTCGCTCCATCAGGCCGCGGAACTGATCGCGAAAATCTCCCGCACCGTGCATCACGCGCACGAGCAGGGGATCGTGCATCGCGATATCAAACCGGGGAACGTCCTGCTCGATGCAAAGGGCGAACCGCATCTGACCGATTTTGGCCTCGCCCGCCTGGTCGAAGCGGAAAGCACGGTCACGCGCACGCTCGAGGTGATGGGCACGCCGAGTTACATGGCGCCCGAACAAGCGGCCGGCAACCATGCCTCGATTGGTCGTGCGACTGATGTCTATGGTCTCGGCGCTGTGCTCTACCAACTGCTCACCGGCCATCCCCCGTTTGCCGGTGGCACAACCTATGAGACGATCAGGTTACTGC